>JABDBR010000014.1 GCA_013288545.1 Nitrososphaerota archaeon
TTAAAAATACGCATGAAAAATAGAAGAATGTTCCACATTCTTTTTATTATATAATGTTCTATAACAGTGGTTGAAAAACCGCAGTAAAATCGAGATTCTAAATATCATACTAGAGACTTCAAGATCAGGCACGACAAAAACCAGAATAATGTACCATGCTCTTCTTTCATATCGTCAACTAGTAGAGTACATGAAAATATTGCAAGAAAATGATCTGCTAAAGTATGAAGAGGGAAGGCAACTCTACTGTGTAACTGAAAAAGGACTCAGGTTTTTGGCTTCATTAAATGAAATAAACGAATTACTATCTTCCAAATCATCAGATTATCTACCCATCAACATGGGCATAAAAAATAATTCATAAAAAAACAAATCAATAAAATACATTACATTTTCAATTCCGATAATTATTTAGATTTGTAGAGTTTTCATTTTTACCCAAGCGGTATTGGTTCAAGTTGCAATTGCTTGTAACCCATACCAGATACCTGCACTGCCACAATCTTAAATGGCAAATTCATACAAATTGGACCAAAGGGATTGACCTTTGAAAAATTTGAAGTGTTTACTTGATTTGCAACATATCCTACAGCTAGAGGATAATGACTGCAGATTGGCCCAGGTATTGAATAATCATAGAATCCTTTTGCACCTGGCAATGCCTTTATCATATATGTTTCAGTAAAGTTTGTTCCTACAGGATAGTTTGTAGGATCATTTCCAATCTGAGAGTTTGCAGGAGAATCAGCAGCCTGAGAAATGCTAGAAATCTCAAATGATTTTGTATAGTCCTTTCCAGAAGATATGCTAAATAATTTTCCATGCATGGTCACATTGTAATTTCCTATATGAAAATTCAATTCTTGTCGCAGTATCGCCAGGAGGTAGGTATGATCAGGATTGCGAGTTTCACCAACAGTAAAAGTTAGCTTGAAACAACCAGTAGAGTTTGAGTCCATCAATAAAACTGGGACTGTAAAACGTTCATGTTGTTCAGGCAAGGCAAGGAATTGTCCACAGTCATTCTCTGATGTAGATATCTGCTGCGTATCAACCACACTTGCAGTGGTTGCATTTGCAGTTTGCAGTGTTTGTGTAGGAGACGGTATTTCAGGACAAAACGTGCAATGCTGCCTGTTATCAGGAATGGTCAAAAGCGAGACGGACGCAATTATTGCAGCAGAGACTGTAATTATTATACCAGCCAGGAAAATGTTCATGCCTCATTTGTACTGGCTGTACATAATTTAAAAAATTGATGTAACTTTCTTCTATGTTTCATCACAAATTTTGATTCAGATTAAAGATTCGCTTTGTACCAGTCCTTGTAAAATTTTCCCTAGGCAAGCAAAACCAGTTTGTTTGAACCAAACACGAATCATCTAAAATATACATTTTGTACCTCTTACAATAAATGACAATTCCAAGACAGCATGAAAATAGAGGCATTACTGCCATAGTGATTGACGATGATATCGATACGGTAGAGGTCTTGTCAGAATTTTTGAAGATAAAGGGCATCAATGTCATTGGAAAAGGCTATGATGGATTGGAGGCAATCGAGATTTACAACAGAGTCAAACCAGACGTTGTATTTTTGGATGTCATGATGGAAAACCATGATGGATTTTACACATTAGAGAAGATAAGGGAGACACAATCAGATGCCATTGTCATACTGATAACTGCAGACATGACAGAAAATACCAGGAAAAAACTGCGCAAGCTTGACGCATCTGCAATAATTTACAAGCCATATGATATCAACGAAATAATGCGCGAGACAGACAATCTGGTTCTCAGACTACGACAAGATCTGATTGAAGATATTTCTGCAAAAAAAGTTCGTCTGCGTGAGCTAAATGCAATACTTGGAAACCGCCTGCGGGAGTCAAAGACAAGCACAATTCTCCAGTCACTTGATTTTGATGAGAAAGAGAATCTAGTTTGAATAGATCCAAGTCCAGAAGAATTTGAGATTTTATTTGTGAATAAATTTAAGACTATAACCTTTGTCTTTGCCCAAATGTTCTACCATCAATTCAATTGCTTCTTTGATACTGTCTTTTGCTTGGGCTTCGGTCTTTCCCTCTGCATTAGCATGAAGTTCGTTGCATCTTGCAAATATCATGCCATCTTCATCTTTATCTAAAATTACTTGGAATGTCTTTTTAGATACTGTAGAGGTGGAATGTTGCATACATAGTACAATGTCAGTACGATCTATAAAAAGAATAGAACATCAAGATACCATTCCAGTCAGAATAAACTTCTAAAAGTCTTTTATTTCATTTCCAAGATCTTCGAATAGCTGTTCATGTTCCTTCATGAATGCATCTATGAAATTAGACTCATCTTGGATCATAATGATGTAGTGTTTTTTCTAATATATAAAATTGGCATTTTTTAATTCAAATTCTGATCAAGTAAAAAATCCTCAACAGATATGCCTTCACTGTACACAGGTTTACCTCAATCCAAGTATTATACCAGTCAATGCCCTGCCGCCAAATATTGCGCCAATGGATAACCCAACATTTGCAACTACATTAATTGCCATCAGGAAATATTGCTTGTTATCTATCAGACTAACAGAGTCTAATGCAAAAGACGACATTGTTGTCAGCCCACCGCAGAACCCTATCGCAACAAGCAGTACATATTTTCCATCAAGATGCCATTGCAGCGAAAGTATTGCAAATGCACCTAGTATGAAACTGCCAATTACGTTTACAATCAAGACGTTTACAGGAAGCGCCCCAAACAATAATGGTGACCTTACTATGCCATATCGTAGAAACACACCAGCCAGCCCACCTACTGCCAATAAAATTATCTCAATTCCTTTCAATATGATCATCTTCCCTGATCCTTGTTCATAGATATGATACATGGTAAAACATGATTTACCATCAAATCGGTACGTTGAATTTTTGTTTTTGTGTTCATTTGTCTACCCATTTAATTTCCATTAGGTAGACATTATCAGCACCTTTCTAGGAGCGGTTTAGGAATCTTCCAAGGCTAATGTCATAGCCTGATCTTGTTTTCATCGATATCACTTTTAAGGTTTTTTGCAATCACATACCAGCAATTTTAATTTTAGATAAAATCTAGAGAATCTCTAATTTTTTACAGGCAGCGTGAACGCAAACGTAGCCCCCTTGCTATGAGAGTTGTTCTTTCCCCATATTCTTCCACCATGTGTTTCTACAATGTTTTTTGATATGTACAGTCCAACGCCTGTACCGCTGTGGTGCCTTGTTGTAAATTTTGTAAAAAGTTTCGGAATTACCGGAGGCTCGATTCCTGCACCGCTATCTTTTACAGAGACAGTAACTTCATCTTGTCCTTTTTTTAGTGTAATCAGTATGGTTCCCCTTTCTGTAAACTTTAACGCATTGTGAACTAGATTGGAAACTACTTGTGCAATCTTATCCTTGTCTGCATCCACAAATACAGCATCATGTTTTGCAAATTGCAAGTCTACAAACATGTATGACTGGTTGCTCTTTATTTGATTCTGAAAATCTTCCACCATCAGTGATATGACTTCGGATATGTCAAATATGTCCTTGCGGATTACAAGCGATTTATTTTGAATCTTGGACAAATCAAGCAAGTTATTTGACAACAGCTTGAGCCTCAATGCATTTCTCTGTATTGCATCAACATAGGACTCGTTTTTTGCAGGCTCTGATTGCATCAGTTCCGAATAAGTAAGAATTGCCTGGATTGGAGTCTTGATTTCATGGCTTGCAATATTGATAAATTCAGCCTGTAATTTTTCATGGTCTTTTAATTTCTCATTTAGTTCATCAGACTTCCATAATAGATCAAAGAACAAGCGTATCGATTGTATTACTGCAATGCTGTTAGAGTACAGCCCATATCCCAGTGTCTTTGAGAATTCCTTTCCAGTCTCTTCATGAACCTCGGATATGAAAAATTTAGAGTTGTCAATTATCAATAATCCAATAGAGCCTTCAGGCCCATTAAGGACGCTAATGTTAGGGTGCATGCGCAAAAACTGGACAATTCCCTCGTTTTCAGTATCAATTGGACAGATGATTCTAATCTTTGATCTTTTAGAAGATGCGGCAAGTTGTTTTAGGATGCCAAGCTTGTGCAGTCTTACCATTGACTTGCTCAAAGGCAGCAAGACCAATGCCTCTTCATGAATCATGCCAGCAAGATTTGTTATGATTGAAGTAGATCGTTGCGGGTCGTTTATCACCTCAAAGAATTCAGACTCGGTTCCCTCTTCAATCTCTTTTAATTTTCGCTCAGCAAGAACAGACCTGTTCCACAATGTTTCAAAGATGTGTCGTTGTACTTCGACTAGCTGTTTTGCGCTACTATAGATTGCATGAGAGATTGGCTTTATCTCTTGGAGTGTTGCTGTTGCCAAAAACTCGTCATCAGTCACACCAAATGCCCCTTTTATTCCATCAAGATGGTGAAACTCTGGTATGATATTCATGAGCATTTTACAGAACTGGAGGTTTGATTTTCTAATTTCTGTAATGTATCGAATCCTGACACCTCTTTCTTTGAGCGAGCGGATTATCTCAAGATAGTTTTTGAATCCTAGCGTTTCAAGCGATCCACTTGAATCTGCGTAAATGTTAATTTCATTTATCGTATTAAACGCACACTGTTTCCATTTTTCCAGTACATCATGCTGACCAAAAAGAATTTCAGTCTTTTCAGAATTATTTGCCCTTGTAAAAATTTTATTTTCTGCATTTGTTTTTACATATGTGGTCATATGTTACATTCAACTCGGATTCTTTAAAGCAATGTGCTTGATTGTTCTGCTATACCAATATGGCATCAGGTTATGATATGATGTGATGTTTTACACCTTGTCAAATATAATTTCCAGTACAGAATTGTTCACTTTGGATGATTTTATCAAAATTTGTCCGGGTTCTGTATCGCACTTGATCTGTTTTTTTAATATCTGCCCATACTGTATTATCTCGACTGTCAAGATACCATGTTTTAGGTCAAACCAGACATCCTCGTTTTTTATTCCAGGCAGCGTAGCAATCACGCGTATTTGATCTTGGGTCTCAATGACATCTATCAATGGGTCTTTTCTCTCATTGTATAGGAATTTTTCTTGTGCCTTGCTTGAAACTATCTCATCTAACGGGTGTGATATTATATCAAACGAGATACTTAGAAAAGACGGTTTGGATACGTTATTTGTATAAGGATTTTGTTTCGTATTGACACTTTGCACATTTGCAATAAGATCATTTAGATCCTTTATCAGAATATCAATGTCTCCCACGATATCAATTAGAAATTTTTTCTTATAATGATTTTGGCCGATTGTTCTATAACAAGACAACAATTTACTAACAAGGATAAATCACAAAAAAAAATCATCATAATAATTTACCAATTTGATTTCTTGTCATGACATAAACAAATGATATCAT
Source organism: Nitrososphaerota archaeon (assembly GCA_013288545.1). GTDB lineage: Archaea > Thermoproteota > Nitrososphaeria > Nitrososphaerales > Nitrosopumilaceae > Nitrosotalea. The sequence goes on from JABDBR010000014.1 coordinate 5,454, forward strand.
GTTTTGTGAATATATCAAAACATAACATGAGTTGGTAACATGATGACATGATTTTGATTCATAATATGACTCTATAATGTTATCAGCAATACATACAAAAAAAATTTGATTGCATGTCATTGCAGTTGTTATTTTGGTACAATGCTCAAGAATTGTTCAAGGTCGGATGTTTGATTAGGATGATAAAATACCAAGAATGAGTCTATTGGAAGACGGTGAAGCAAGGTGATTGCTTGTAGGTTATCTTGCGGTGTGCCTCTTGCTGGTACAAGTGAGACCTGGACTAGTATCTTTGCGGGTACAGATTCTTGTTTTACCTGAGCAATTGTATCTACCACATAGTTTAGGAAATTATCATCTCGGATAAATGCCTGAAACTGTATACTCATGATATCAGTATGCTTGCCTGCCAGTCCCCAATTCCATTGAGACTTGCCAAGTTGGCCAAATGGAGGCATGATTATCAGTGAAGCATTTTCACCAGTCCCCAGATTGTACTGCGATACTGCATGCCTGGCCTGATCAAAGTATGCCACAGATCTAGTCACATTTGTAGTAAATTCTGGAGAAAAACTAGTCCCTTGCTCATAATCATAACCAATGTAGCTAAAACCTCGAGGCAGGTTTGGCACGTTGCTTGTCAGATCATCAATGCTATTGTAAATTCTAATTGCTTTTACATTTACACCTGGGAGCATCATTGATTTTATTTTTTGTATCTTTTGTGCTATTGCAGGCTCGGAATTTTCATATCCTTCAACTAGTAAACTATCCCCACGCTGCAGATATTTTGCAAATACAGCCAAGTTATTTTCATATTGTGGACTGGCAGAAGATACAAGAAACATCAGATGATAATCTCGTGGGCCATGACTTGCTTTGGAAAAATTTCCATTTAATTTACTCAAAGATTGAGTTGTAAAGTCAGATGTCATGATTGCCCATCCTCTTGCAACCAAAGTATTGACATTTGATGTATTCACACAAAAAGGCATAGCAGTCTCTGCCTTTAAGATCAATGTCATACCACCTGCGCACTTTACACCAAGCACGTGCATCCCTTGTTCTACTTGCTTGAAGGGAGAAGTGGTTTGAGATTCAGCATGTGATAAAATAATGATTGGAAAAATTGTTGACAGCATTACTCCCAGTAGAAAAAAAGCAATCATACTTTTTTTATCATGTATCACTTTCATCATCGCATCATGCTTGCTTTGAGCGTTTTACGTAGGGCATGAAATGATTCCTTGTTATGAACACGCCACCTAGATGACCATGTGAGAAGAATTTCCAGCGCCTCAGTTCGAAAGAGCATCTGGTGTACTAGGCTGTACAACCTCATGAGAGGAATGTATGGAACCAAATCAAATCGCTTGAATTTGCAAATATAATACAGGTGAAACACATGCTGCAGTGCAAATAGCAAGACATCGATAATGATTATCCGGTACAGATCATCAAATATGACAGATTTTGGTATGGTATGATCAAAATACTCTATCACCAATCCCAAGATAAAAAAAGGCAGAGATATTGCATATGTAAAATCAAGACCATGCACATACATGGTAAGTGCATACATGATTGTCCTTGGTCCTCGAAATTCTTTGAACAGTCCAAAGTGTGTCGAGCGGGTGTAATAGTAGCCCATGCTCCACCTTACACGCTGTTCTCTGAAATTATGAAATTCTCCTGGCTGATCCGTCATGGCTATTGCACGTGGCTCTATCTCATTTTTGTAACCATATCTTCCAAGCCTGAAGGTAATTTCACCATCTTCCCCGAATCTGTTATCTAACCACCCACCCACTTTGAGCAAGGCATCCATTCTAAATACAGAAAATGCGCCTGACTGGACCATTATGGAATCCATCAGTTCTTCCTCTTTTTTATAAAACATGTACACAAAAATAAAATCAAGAAAAGTGATCTTCTGCCAGATGCTTTTTTCCTCCATTGGCAGAATCATTCCAGATACTGAACCCACCAGAGGATCCCTGAAATGATTCACTACATGCCCTATTGCTTTTTCATCCAAGATAGAGTCAGTGTCCATTCTAAACACCACATCTCCTGATATTTTCATCAAACCATATCTTAATGCAAAACCCTTTCCCGAGTTTGGAATGTTAAACACTTTGCCGCTAGAGTTTTTCAGGTTCAATATTGCATCTGATGCAATTTTTCTTGTATCATCGGTAGAGCCATCATTTACAACGATTATCTCAGTGGTGCCCTGATAGTTTGATGCGGCCCTGTCTATGCTTTCTATGCATCGTCTTATTGTTTTTTCTTCATTATATGCAGGAAGCAGAAATGAGATTGGAACATTTCCATATCTTGCATCAATGTGTGGCTTATTCTTTCGTAGCCAGTCTGGCACTTTGGTCTCAATTAGAAAATATGCCAAAAAGTTGTTCAGTGAAATAATTATTGAAACATTCAGTATGAGATAGCTAAAGGTAAGTGATCTTGCATCAATCTGTAGAAATGTAACCAGTGCATAGAGCAAAATTGAAGATGTAACCAGCATGAAAAAAAGATAGAGATACTCGTCAATGTAGCTCCGTTTTATCACAGGTCTTATCATTTGTCCCTTTGGCAATGTCATGTTGGCAAACAGGCATGTTTCAACAAAAAAAGCCCCAACCATTGACGTGATGACAGAGATTCCATACAGATACACACTGTACGAGCCAACATGAAGCCAGTATGATACAACAATAATGAAAAGTTCCAATACTAGAAAACTTGCCGCACACAATATGCCATATCCAAAAATTTTGAGTCGTATGCCAAGTTTGTTTGCAGTAGATATTGCAAGTGCTCCAAAAAAAGTCACAAAGAGGATCTGCATGTGCAACGGAGGTGAAAATATTACGGGGGCATAGAGGCCTCCAATGTAAATATCTACATTAAGATAGGATGGAATTTTAAAAAAATGAAGCAGTATTAGTAAGGTGCTGTTTTCACTAGTTTGCAGAAATGAAAAATTTTCTAACAATATCCATGAAAAAAATAGTGATGTAATGATTAGCCTTGCAGGAAAATAAAACGCCAGTTTCCTTGCCACTTGAAGTACGGCAGATATTATCTTCCCCTCTCCTTTTCGGCATTATTGTATTTGTCCTTTGCAATTGGTGTTGTCTTGGATTTTCCATTGTGCTTTTCAGCGCTGACATCTTCTTTTATGTCAATTTCAGGCGGGGATAAATTGGTCGAATAGTTTTTGCTCAATTGAAGCGATTCGTTCTCAATCATCTTGAGTCTCTTCTTTCGCAGCCTCAGAAAAGCTACAGAGCCTGCCATCAGAGCAGTGAAAAAAATGACATATGTCCAAGGAATTGTTCCATAATATAGCAAGTAAGATGGACCATTTGCAACATGATATGGAATTATAACAGTCTGCACAAAAGCATTTGATGTGCTTGTGGAATTTTGTGCCCAGTCAATTTCAACGCTTGTTGATTGGTCACCTGCTGCAAATTCAGGATCCAAGTTTACCATAAAAGTTGTCACAAAAGTTTGCCCAGGCAATATGGTTCCAATATTTTCCATGTTTCCAACACTTGTTATGGAATCGCTTTTTACACCCGGCACCGAATTGCCAGACAATAATTTTGTAGTTATTGTCTGGGCTGCAATTGTACCAGTATTTTTTATCGCGATCTTAAACGGTACATTTGTCGCGCCAGGATATAATTGAGAATCATCTTTTGATATTAATTGGAATTGCGCTTTTGGTGCAACAATAAAGTTCACATTAAGAGGAGTTTGCATGTCACCAGTTTTTACCGACAATGAGAGCGGATAATTTCCTGATGATATTGCATCATTTACATTAACAAAAAATTGTGCAGTGACAGTTTGAAATGTATCAATCTTTCCAAAGTATACAGAGGTTGCACCACCCCATGCTGGAGATATTCCATTTGGAAGGTTTAGTGTTGCATATACATCGTTTGCTTCCATGCCAGCATTGAATATTTGAACATCAATCTTGTCAGCAGTGTCTCCAGCATATGACAGTGGAGGATTCACTGTCACCGTGTTTATTTTAAAATCAGGGTGATTTTCAAGCTGCAATCCAGTCTGATATGTTTCAGCATATGAATTTCCTCCAGAGTCATATTGTACAATGATTGGAATTTGTAGCGACAGTGTTTCATTGAAAGTATTGATTTGAAGTGTAAGTGTTTTTTTGTCGTTTTTTGCCAAGTCTCCTATCCACAGAGGAGTATTCGAAGAGAGGTATCCACCTCCAGATGCAGAGACTATCTGCAGGTTATGTATGTCCTGGACACCATTATTTGCAATATCCACAACTATTGGGTTGATGGAATTTGGCCGTAGGGTTGTAGAATGAGTTACAATAGATAGCAATGCGCCAGTAGCCACGGGCTTTGTTCCCACATTTACCCCAGTTGAGGCAGAGTTGTGGCCTGCATTTGTGGACGAATAGTTGAACAAAAGTACATGAGAGCCAGCACTTTCTGCGCGTAGTCTCCATTTTAGAGTCACTTCCTGACCAGGGCCAAGTGAAGAGACAGACTGGGTGACATCGTCTAAAAGCTGCAGTCCTGCAGGTACAAAGATCTGTGTCAATACATTAGTGTCAGCAACAGTCCCAGAATTTTTCAGTTTTATGGATGCAGTAAAATTGTCATTTGCAAAAAGATTTCCCGGTACAGACATTCCGCTTAGAACTAGGCTATGCGGAGAGCCAACATTAACTGTAATATCAAATGTTTCAGTATCTAGTGGAAAATTGGAATGTGCAGTAATTGTCATGGGGTATGAGCCAGTATCACTTGCAAGCATAGTCCAAGATGCTCTCTCAGTATTTCCTTGCGAAGTAAATGCCAGAGTTGCTACAGTCGGACTTACTACGCTCATCCCGGCAGGTGCAGTCATGTAAACAATTAGATCACTCCAATTTACGCTCTGAGATTGTACATCAGCGTAAACTGTAAAGGGTTTGTTTGGTACAGGGTTTGCATCAACATGTACATTTATGAAAAAAACATTTTGGTTTGGCACTGCAAACATTTTGATTTGAGCAAATGCATCATACTGAAAATCAAAAGCAGATACAGTGGATAACAGTAAAAAAATCGCAAACCAGTGTTTCCACATGATTAATCAGCAGGCAAAGTTAATGGGTTTACGATTCTTTGTTTTATCATGGCAGAACCATCACGCCATTTTACCTGTTTTGTCATTTGATCTTTCTTTGCACGTATCCTGTCCTCATGGCTCATGAGATCATTGAGCATCATGCTGATTTCATCATCAATGTGTCTTGTTGCCTTAAAGCCCAGTTTTTTTAGCTGCTCGTGATCAGCCTTGTAATAGTGCTCTTCTTTTTCTACACGCGGATTTTCTAATCTTTGTATGTTAGCATCTAGTCCTTTCTTGTCTGCAATTCTTTTTACTCTCTCTGCTAGTTCACTTACCTGATACTGTTGATCAAATTGATTGATGACTCTATACTCACCTTTTTCAGGCGGATTTTCCATTAGAATTGACATGCACTGTATTGAATCTTCAAGGGCAAGAAATCCACGCGTCTGTCCACCCTTTCCATATACAGTAAGGGGGTGCCCTATGACTGCCTGTGCACAATATCGATTGATTACAGTTCCAAAGATCTCATCAAAATCAAACCTGGTGTGCTTGCTTGGGTCTGTAATTTCTCCAGTCCTTGTGCCATAAACAACGCCCTGCATGATATCAGTAGAGTTCAGACCCCACAATTTGCATGCAAATGCTACATTGTTGCTATCATGGACTTTGCTCCAGTGATACCAGCTTCCAGCAAATCTCGGATATGGTATGGTTGCTTTTTTGCCCCTAAACTCCACTTCCATGAATCCTTCTGCAATATCCAGGTCAGGGGTACCATACTCACCCATCGTTCCAAGTTTTATCAAATGTGCTTTTGGCACATGGTTTTTCATCGCATATATGACATTGAGTGTCCCCATGACGTTGTTATGCTGAGTGTAAAGTGTGTGTGATTGATCAATCATGCTGTATGGCGCAGACGGCTGCTCAGCAAGATGGACTATGGCATCGGGCTGGAACTTGCCAATAACATCATTTGCAAAGTTTGAATCCACAAGATCTCCTGCATGAAAACTAATCTTGTTGCCATATTCTTTTTCTAGTATGGCAAGCCTCTTTTCAATTGGTAAAATAGGTATTGCAGACCAGGAACCAATTTCTTCTACAGACTTTCTGCGAGAAAAGTTGTCAATTCCGCATACCTCATTGCCAAGAGATAGTTGACGCAGTGCAAGCGACCAGCCAATGTAGCCATCTAGGCCAAGAATTAGGATCTTCAATTCAATCTACCTTCCTATTTACGGTTGGCAAAAAAATCAAGGGTACTAGTTTATCGCGCATCATTAATTCCTTACAAGTCGTGCATTTCATTTTTTATTCTATTGTATCACTAGATCAAAACTATTTACAAATTAACCATCATTGTTACAGAATACCACTTTGGATTTTTGTTCTATAATTTTTTATCGGCATCATAAGACTAGAAATTACAAGTTTCCAGTACAAATACAAAATAAAAAACAATATCACAGAGTAGTTTTTACAATGTCATACATACCAATTGACGCAAATACCGTACATCATGACAATGATATAGTGCATATATGCAGATTCCGGTACGAATGTCAAGGCCAAAAAATGGCTCAGGACTAGAACAATACAGGCTTGCAAATACCTCACACGTGCCCATGATCTGCTAGATTTCGGATTTTTTGGTTTAGAAAAATATTTTATTTTTTCTGCGCCTTGTCAGACAAGAAATTGACAAAGTTTTCAAGATCAGGTGTCATGGACAGGTCAGTTGTTTCTACAGTATGCTTGCCATCTTTTGACTCGACTGTAATTTTGTATCTGAAAAGATCTGCAGCATTGCCATTTGATTCCAACTTGGAAGGCAGATTAAAAAAATGCATGTTGTCGCACATGTTATGTAGCTGCTCAGACTCGTTTTGCGGTAGAGTATCAGTGTCAACAAAAACAGATTTACTAATTCCTGCAAACCCACCAGAGCGCTCCAAGCGTACCTTCATGGGATACATACGTACCCTTGGCAATTATTTCTTTATTGCAACCCCCACGCCATCCCAGCCTTTTTTGACAGATTCTTGTTCAGGACTTGAATTCCCAAAGATAGTGCCAGCTGCCTCAAATGTGCATGTTGCCATATACTCAAAGTTAGAGTTTGGATTTAGCAGATCAAGTGTTTTGTACCAGATCTTGCCTGCTTTTTCCCACGAATATCCCCCAATGTCAGTTGCCACCAAGTAGAATGCATGGTTTGGTATGCCAGAGTTGATGTGAACCCCACCATTGTCTTCAGTGGTATCGTTATAGTCCTGCATCGTTGCAGGCTGTGGGTCTTTTCCAATCACCGGATCATCATACGCAGTGCCTGGGGCCTTCATGGAACGCAATGCCACCCCATGTATTTGGGGTGTGAAAAGGCCCTGGCCTATTAGCCAGTCTGCCTGTTTTGCATTCTGCTTGAGGGAGTACTGCTTTACAATGGAACCAAAGACATCGGAAATGTGCTCATTTAATGCACCTGACTGGTCCTGGTACTCTAGTTTTGCAGTATATTGTGTCACACCATGTGTAAGCTCATGTCCTATGACATCAATTGCTTTTGTAAACCGGTTGAATATTTTCCCGTCACCATCTCCGTAAACCATCTGAACGCCATTCCAAAATGCGTTATCGTATTTTTCACTATAGTGTACCGTAGAATCCAATTTCATGCCTTTATCGTCAACAGAGTTTCTTCCATAGACATCTTTGTAGAGATCATATGTCCACCCTGCTCCATCGTATGCCTCATTTACTGCAGGATCACCAACAGAAGAGTCACCTTCTGTTCTTACCAATACACCGGGAAGAGTGGTCTTGTTTTTTGCATCATAGATTTGTCGTTCTTTTTGTTGCGAGACAGCCATAGTTGCATGACTTGTAAAGGTTTGCCGTTGCATCCTTACTTGCTCTGACAGTGTAACTGTGTTAATTGCCCATTTTTTTAGTCCCGGATCTCCATGTTTGATTATCTCACGTAAAAGATGTGGCGGAACGATGCACAACATTTCTTCACATCAAGTTGTACTTTCTGATAAAAAAGACATACGTATGATAATGTCACAAGACTTTAAACGAAGACCAGTACAGAACATTCTTCTTTTTCTCACATGCAATTGTAACAATATGCTTAATACAAAATTTACAAGATAGATACACATGGATGCACAAAGGTCCGGTGCAATACAATCAATTACAAGGCATAAAGCATTGGGAAACCAAAAATTCAAGCCTCTTCCAAATCCCACAGGACTTTTCCCGTATCATACAAGACTTCAGGATATAATTTCTCTAGATAATATAAAAAAATTAACGATGCAGGAAAAATTGTATTTCATGTTGCAGGAGATACTGGAGGAATCAAGTATCCTATACCACAACAGATTGTAGAAATGGCAATGGAGTCAGACCTTGAAGGACAAGACAGGCCTGCATTTTTTTACCATCTGGGAGATGTTGTATATTATTTTGGCCAGGCAAGCGAGTACTATCCCCAGTTCTACGAGCCATATGCAAAGTACCATGCTCCAATATTTGCAATACCTGGAAACCATGATGGCGATGTATCCCCAGGAGACACTACACCCTCACTTGATGCCTTTGTGAGGAATTTTTGTGCCAAAAAACCAGAGGTTGTGCCAGACTCGGTTGAAGTGGACAGGCCTGCCATGACACAGCCAAACGTGTATTTCACACTTGAAGCTCCATTTGTAACCATAATTGGGCTGTACTCAAACGTGCCAGAGGGTGGTGAGTTTGATGACTCGCAGATAAAATGGTTCAAAGATGAGCTAGTCAAGGCTCCAAAAGACAAGGCACTCATCGTAACAGTGCACCACCCAGCCTATTCTGCTGACATGTATCACACGGGAAGCAAAGTTATCGAAGAGACACTAGATAATGCATTTTCAGAATCAGGGCGCTTTGCAGATGTAATTCTTACAGGTCATGTCCACAATTATCAAAGATTCACAAGAACTGTTGGCAATAAAGACGTGCCATATATCGTAGCCGGGGCAGGCGGGTATTGGCACTTGCATTACATGCAAAAACAACCAAACAAAGAACCACTCCCGGTTCCATATACAATGCCAGACAGCAACACAGTACTTGAAAATTATTGCGAGAATCGACATGGTTACTTGATAATGACTGTCACGCCAAAATCAATCAGCGGTACATACTATACGGTTCCACGGCCGCACGAATCATGGCGTAGTAAATCAGAAATATTTGATTCGTTTACACTGGATCTTGGGACACATGGGTTGAAAAAATGAAAAAGAAAAATTTCAAAAAAATTGAATTGATATTTCCAAAGATTGATGACAACACACAACAGCAAATGTTCTTGTCACAAAAGGATGCAATGAAGGGATTTGTCACAACTATCGAAGACATCAAAGACTGGTTCAAGTCATATAATATTGCATCAATTGATGTGTGGATAAGCGGAGTAGTTCAGACAGATGGCATATTGAAATTAATCGTGAGCGCAAGTGGACAAGGTGGAGTAATGGTAACACTCAAACCAAAAACAAATTAAATGTCATCACGATATTAGATGTCTCTTTATGTAAAGCATGTACGACTGGCAATTACCCGTCAAAACAGTTAAAATTATCCTCATCCCACAGGAACACAACTTGGTAAAACCAATTCCAGATGGATATCATGCTGTAACACCAACCCTGACAGTGCGCGGGGCTTCAGATGCAATCGAATTTTACAAAAAAGCATTTGGTGCACAAGAAGTAATGAGATTTCACGGTCCAGACGGAAAAACTATCATGCATGCAGAAATCAAGATAGGAGATTCTAGAATAATGCTAAATGACGAAGTTCCACAAATGAAATGTCTTTCCCCCCTATCAGTGGGAGGAGCAAGCAGTGGAATTTTCTTGTATGTTGATAATGCAGATGATGTGTTCAACAAGGCAATTTCTGCTGGCGCAAAGGCCATCATGCCGATGATGGATGCATTTTGGGGTGACAGGTGCGGTGGAATTGATGATCCGTTTGGCCACAGATGGACCATATGCACACACAAAAAAGACATGACTCAACAAGAAATTGGAAAGGCTGCAGAAGAATTTATGAAGTCAATGAAAGAGTCTTGCCAATAAGAAAGACTTGTCAAGTTTCTAGTTTTCTTTTTTGCTTGCATGCAGGACAAATCGGGCCATAGTCACCACCTTTGCTAAATATTACTTTTTTACAGTCAAGGCAATAGTAAATCGGCATTTCATTTCTTTGTCTTGTTTCCATTTATTATCGCTATGGTATGTCACTTGTTTTCTCTGGATAGAATCAGCAAAGCAGAAAAATACCCCATACACAAAGTACGAGTCTTCATGACAAGTCAGTACTCCATTCCAATCATTGTTTTGGTTGCAGGCATTGCACTTATTGTATCATGGATGATGTGGATTACACCCGTACTAGAAAATAATCTAGAGAAATTCTCGCAACTTGATTTCTATGTCGGCAAATCAAGCACCGTTGATGCAGTTGGAAATAAAATGCCAGAGCCTACTACCATTTACTCGATATACAGCCAGCAGGCAAGCCCGGTAAATTCCACCACAGTGAAAATCGACGGGTCGTTTAACATTTACGATGCAGCAACTGAAAAGAAACTGTGGGATTCAAACAGTACAAATCTCGTTGACAAAAATACAGGCAAGTTTCTCAAGCCTGCCAACACATACTTTCGCTTTCCACAAAATACTCAAAAACAAAATTATCTAGTGTATCTTTATTCAGGAATAGATCCACAGCCATTTGTCTTCCAAGGTGTGACAACCATACAAGGCATTGAGGTGTACAAGTTTTCGTGCAAGATGACTTCTGACTTGTCAGAATCATACCCAGAGTTTAGTCCAAAAACCATCTTGTCAGACTATACATGTAATTCATTGATAGAGCCAGTTACAGGAAATGAATTGTATTACGATGAAAGCTGGACAGATTATGCAGTAGAAGACGGTAAAAAAATTCCAGTCTCAATTGGAAATACCCACACTGCCCAGTACGCACAGGAGATAGCAATCAAGGAGACCAGAGATAAAATGTACCTCTTTGATGTTTATGGAAAAATAATTCCAACTTTATTTACAGCAATACTTGCAAGCATTTGCATTGCAGTTACAGTATACCAAAGACAGAAACAAAAAATTACAGAAGCAAGGATCAAAAAAGAAAAAGATGACAAGCTGACAGCAATTGGTCTGTTGTCTTCAAGACTTGCACATGACATACGAAATCCACTGGCCGTGATTAAAAACGGAATCTCTCTCTTAAAGTATGAAGTCACAGATCAGAAAAGCCAAGAGCGATTTGACATGATAGACAAGGCAGTGTCTACAATCACTCACCAGATTAATGACATAATGGACTTTGTCAGAAGCAAGCCACTAGTGATTAGCGAAAATCTCATCACTGATATAATCACCAAGTCCATCAAGTCACTTTTAATTCCAGAAGGAATTACAATCAATATAGAGCCATCTGGCATCAAGATAAAATGCGATTCAAAACAACTTGCGATTGTATTTAACAACTTGATAACAAATGCAATGGATGCAATGAATCACAATGGTACGATAACAATCCAAGTCAATGAAGTCGGCGGCTTTGTCCACATCAATGTGCAAGACATGGGACCAGGAGTGCCGCCTGATATAATGGAGAAAATATTTGATCCATTGTTTACGACAAAACAGACAGGCACGGGATTGGGATTAGTCTCTTGCAAGAGCATAGTAGAGCAACACGGTGGAAAGATCACAGTATCCAACAATCCCACAACATTTACCATAATTTTACCAAAAAATCCCTAGTACAAATTTTTTAATTGTAAATTCACAATTACCTCTACCCAAAGCATACTCCAGTCATAGAAGTTTCTTTACAAATCAGGCAATAACATGGTCTACTGGTACAAGACTTGAGGGATTCTTGTTGAATTTGCCCACGATGTATTGCACCTTGTCATCGCCTTCCGGCATTGGATTTGCACACTTGCCACATTTTGGCAAAATTACTACGGCGTCACAATCAATCTCACCTATGAATCTGTCACAATTGGAACAGTGGACAGATTTTTTGTCATAGATATTCATGGCATAATATAGCATCCGACATTATTAAGGGTGCCAGTTATTTCCCACCAAAATGAATAATGATTGAGTACAAACTAATTGTTACAAACAGTTAACCTTATCCGTTAAATGCCAGATATGGAAATAACAGACATGTCATACTCAGACTGGATGCCATTTAACAAGGAAAATGTAAACAAGTCGCCAGTCAAGGCAGGGGTATATTTTCTTGGCTCAGAGCATGAAACTACATACATTGGTGCAACCAACAACATAAAGGAAAGACTGGGAGAGCATCTGAATTCAACTGATTCATGCATCAAGGGAACAATCTCATTTTGCTACCACGAAACCTTGTTTCCAGAGGCAGAAGAGGAAAAACAGTTGACAGCATTCCAGTATGAACATGGAAGACTGCCAACATGTAACAAGTCAAAATAAGATAAAAATCAGTATGAAATAGCATCTAAAATAGAACTTGAGATTCATGATATTTTCTGTACTAGCCAAACTAATATTTTTCATAAATTTTGTTTCTATGACCCACTTGAACTACAAAGACGGTTATCTTCTGCACTTCCAGGTTTAGTATTATCCTATAATTTCCAACGCGCAGTTTTCGTAAATCAAATCCAATCATTTTTTCGGTGAGCAGGTAAGGATCATCTACAATTTCATCAAGTTTAGCAACTATTTGTTGTGCAATAGATCTATTTGATTTGGAGATTTTTTCAAGTTGTCGTTCCGCGGTTTTTGACCATTTGATCTCCCAGACCATGTCTTAAGAATTATTTCAAACCTAATCTCTGTTTTACATCTTTATGAGAAGAGACCCGTCCTGCTTTGATATCAGCAAGGGATTTTTCCATATTTCGTATTGTTTGCTGACTGAATTCCTCCTTATTTTGCTCAGACATGAAGTGAATCATCCTAGCAAGTACATCATTGTAAGTTTCGCGGGGATGATTCTTTAACTTGTCAAGATGTTCTTTGATCTTTTTTTCGACTTGTATGCTAGTAGGCATTATGATCTCTATAGCAACCTATAGAGGTCTATAATATAAAAATATTATCAAAAAACACGTTTGTATCTTAAGAATATAATCAATCCACATACAATATCAACGTGTAACGGTTTCAAGGCATACAAGCAAAATGAGTTTGTATTTTACTTCATTTACAAGTCAAGATCCATCTTAAAATACAATTTACACGTATGTATACCATGCAGGGATCAAGTGCCATTGACAGGTATGATTTGAGAAAATCTCACCAAGCCCTAAAGATGCTTTTAATTGATAGAAGTAATGAATTTCGCATATTTGCCCAAGGTATAGGATATCCAATCAATACAGAAAACTGGGAATTAATAGTCTTGAATTTTTGTCTTGATTTTGTTGACTGTTTTAATGCAATGTCTGGTGAGGATTCAATTGAACATAACCAGATTCACAAGTGTATGACGCTCATGCGGCAAATTGCAAGAGGCAAGTCAAACATGACTGAAATGACACACATTGAAAATACTGCATACTTGATTGCAGAAGATTTCAAGTCAATTTACAAAAGAATGGAATAAACACAAATCTATGGAATCAAAAATGGATAGCAATACATGGGAACTCTATGTAATCCTCAGACTACATTTCCACTGATCTAGCATAGGCGCGTCAGTGATTCATTCCTTTGGTTGCTACCCAGATATAATACACATCGATAAAATAAAAAGATGATCTTGGGAGGTTCTATAATCCAAGAGACTGCACTATGAAAATTCTATGTTTACCTTTGAGGCCCGAGATGAGTATTATTTTTTTCTCTTCTGTATGTGTTTGAATATCAGATATTGTCCAGGATCATTGAATGTTATTTCAAAGTTATCAAAGAGCCCACTTCTGCCTAATAGAATATTTACTATTGGGTCTACTCCATCTGGATCTGTTTCAGTTACCACGACATCCACCATAGTTACATCTACCCTTCTTCCTTTATTCAAAATTTCTAGATACATTTTTGTTCTGTATGTCCAAAACTTGCCTCCTGCACCAACTGATTGCTTTCTAGTGGCAGGATCAAGTTCCAATTTTAGAATATCGGCTATTTGTCTAGGAACATGACAAATATCAGCACCCGAATCAACTAATGCAAATGCCCTAAACTCAGGATTATTTTCTGGGTCTGCTTTTTCAGAATATCTTCTAAGATAAACTTCTATTCTTGGTCTTTTAACAGGAACACGTTCACCAGCTGAATTTTTGAACATATCTGTATGGTATTTGAAAGTGAACTTGCCAGATTGTCTATCTCCACCTATCAACAAGGGAGGTGCAAACGATCTATAGGATTAAGGTTTGCTCTTCTGCTTTTTCAGGAATGTATTCAAAGAGAGGCGTTCTACCTTTTGCTTCTTTCATTGCCTTTTTGTAAACTTCTGCAAGATCTTTTCCCTCCGCCAATATTTTAGAATCTAGCACAGCTACCCATTTTCCACGATATTGTTCTGGTTCTAAAGACATCAGGAACTGACTTTCAGTGCTCATTAGATAGCCACCTTTTTTGCCATGTTCTATAATAACATATTTGAGATTTAAGCTTGACGTGTATTGGATTCATTTTGCTTTAAATGTATTAACTACCCCTACTGGCATTTTGTATGAGAGTGATTCATTTATTGTCACCTTCAATTTTGATTCCGCTGCCTCACTAGGCGTCTTTCCACCCAATCCTGAATGCCCTCTAATGTATTTATGACATATCTCATATCCTTTTAAAATGGGTGTATCCGTGGTTCTGTCAAGTCTTTGTAGGAAATTTGCCGTGTCAAAAAACGTCGGGTATGTGTTACTTGACACACTCATTACGTGCTCTTACTAAGAACATATAGAATGTTAATCAGCATGACTATTCCAAAGGTAACAAAGAGCAATGGAAGTTTTGTCTTTATTTTATCTAATGTTGATTGATATCTCCGTATAATAAAGTAAGAAATTATCGAATAGATGGCAGTAATGACAATACATCTTGTCACAAGTTCCCTAGCAATGACAGATGATAAGATATCCACCATAAAGAGAATGCTACGTACAAGATTAATGAATATGGTGTATGATTATTTTTAACGGTCCTGTCATCTTTGCCGGCAATTCTTGGTCAAAGGTCTAGGACACATTACTTGGCATTTACTGTATGATATTTTCGAATGCAAAATAGAATGCTTATGAGCATCACTATTCCAAAGGTAACAAAGAGAAGTGGGATAGCAATTGTTAGCTGCTCTGGTGTTGTTGAATTCTTGTGTATTACGATATAGGAAATTATCGAGTAGATGATTGTGATTATGATAGATCGTACAGTAAGTTCCTTTGTTATACCAAGAGAAAATACATTTACCATTAAAAAAAACTGGCCGTACAAGACTAATGAATATATCGTGCAATTATTTTGGATTAGCGCAATCCAGATGTTTTTGTAACAAGTTATGAAGCATAACTTACACTAGGCATTGATTCCGTTCGGGTTTTGGACTAGTTATTGGATCAGTGTCTCAAGTGCCCGGAGGCTGTTGAGAATGCTATAGCGCATGCAACTACACCTCCCAATATAGTGACACCATACAATTGTGCCACGTCCAGTGTAGGTCCGCATGCAATGTGTGCAAAGACTTGTGCTCCACATGGTTGTTGTGCAAAGGCTAGTGTGGTACCTGCAATCGCAAGTATACCTATTGCCATAGTGACTCCAGCTAATTTTGCTGTACCTATGTCGACCATGCCATAGATACAGCACCATAATATTTACGCTTTAATTGGAACTTTTGCTCATCAAGGCAATCTCTCTAGTTTACAATTTTAATCTGCTAAATACTTGTAACTAATTTTTTACAATAAAAAAGCAAAATGCATCAATTTCTAATACGTTGAACGATTTTGTCCATCTATGCCCACAAGAGTCAGAGTAGATTTTATCAGGTTGATTTTTCGTATCTTCAAAGCAATTACCTTGTTCAACTCTTCACGGGAAGATGATTCTATTTCAGCTACAATATCATATGCACCAAGGATGCCATGCGCTTCTTTTACACATGATATTGTCTTTAGCTCATCAATGACATGCTTTTCGGCACCGGCTTCACAGTTGGCCAAGACATATGCCTTTACCATGGTATCATTACACCACTAGTGTTTTTATGGCATTCTAAAAAAAAATCAAATGTTTACACATATGATCTAAGAGCATGAAAAAACCCAACAAGCCTTTTCTATCATAAAGTCGTTATGATATAATATTGAGAGTCGAACTAGTATCAAAATCCAACGAGACGGCATTTGAGGATTGCATAAATGAATTCATATCTGACAAAAAGATCAGGGACATAAAATTTACTCATTTTATGGGCCATGACAATGTAGGAATTTTTTCTGCATTGATAATATACGAAGAATAATTTCCACACTCCAAGTGACACCTAAAAAAATCAGGAGAACCTATGTTGCGGGCATAGATTCTGATTCAAGTTCAAACAGGCTCTTTTTTGGAATTTTTTTGTAGTCATCGTGCAGTATCGTGCCTGAAAAGAAGCCCACCACTGCACCAAACAGCACATGCAGTACCAATGCACCCCAGATTATTGTACCCAGGTGTGCCTTCAATACAGACACTGCAAGGTATTCTTGTCCTGACATGGCAGGACTTGAAGTGAGTGCAGGAATCATCAGGTACAAGGTTATTGGCATGAAAAATATTGCATAAACCTCTAGTCCTGTTACTCCCCCTGCAAAGATTCCTTTCCAGATGCTTCGAAGATATAGTGCTGGGTGCAATGCAGAGCACATACAAAAGACTGCACCAATAGTAGCAGCGGTTACAAAATGAACAACGCTGCCAAACAGTATGGCAGGAATTCCATGCAATCCTACTGCAAGTCCTATCATCATGTAGAAACTTCCAGTGGGAAGATTCAGGCTGGAATCAATTCCAAAAAACGATGCAAGCAGAGCAACTCCACCTGCAATTCCTGCTACAGCGCCTGCCTTGGCTTTACCATACATCTCGCGTCGAGATATTGGCATCATGCAATATTATACACTTTGAAATATTTGAACTTGTGCTGGATGCACACATAGGCATGCAGCACACTCAGGCCGGGATTAGATATGGTCTCTTTTTTGAAAAATAATTCATGATGCAATCTTCATGTGTATACCGTTTGATATCACACGAGTTTTGGCAGAACCAGCAAATGCCTCTGCAATATTTCGGTGATTTTTCTTGCATCATATCATTACGTCATCCACAGTATTATCCATGATCAGATGTTATCTTAAGCCGCAATTTTGATGATACAAATATCATTGATGTTATAGATGCAATCAGTATGATTGGTGCAACAGAGCTAAACTCTGGCACTGTCTGGGTATCAACAGGCACTACTTCTGCAGCACTTGTTCCTGTCAACTGGATGGTATGCATGCTGTGGTGATAGTTTATCTCAAATGTAGTTTCAGATGGAGTGTCTGATACAACAACTATTCTATCAGAGTTGTATGGCTCTACAATGCCATCTATTGAGACCTGAATCTGTCCACCAAGCAATGCTTTTGGAACAATAACATCAGATGTTCCATGTGTTCCTGTCACTCCCTGGACATTAAATGATATTTCCTTGTTTTTAGAATCAAACGCAAAGTTAGATACAGTAGAATTGCTAGATATGTCTACAGTAAAACTTGAATCCTTTGTTGGTACAGAAAATTCACTGGGTGTTGCAACCAGAAAACTTGCAGACGAGTCTAGTTTTGCAGCAGCAGTTGCATCAAGTGTACCTATCAGGCCAGTCTTTGTTTCAAGCAATGAATCTACAGAGTATTGCCCAGCTGTATTGTTGGATAAATTAGTTGGAACAACATAATTTCCATTACTGTCTACCTGAGTCTCTTTTGAATACACAACATTGCCGTGTGAATCCCGGATCTCCACAAGGACTAGTTCTGTGACAGTATTTCCAGCAAGGCTACTGACTGGAACGGTTGCAAGATATGCACCGCTGCCTGCATCAAGCAACCCATTCCATATGGAACCGTACACATTGATTTTATCATCTGGTGCATAGATCTCATGCTCTGTTTGAACTGTAACGTAATTGTTAGAGTCAGGGTTTAGTTTTTTGTAAGACGACATGTATGATGTTGATGTCAAACTAACAGTACTGGTATCAGACATGTTGCTTTTTTCCACCGGTGCCTGCGGTTCGTACTGGATTACTGCAGTAGCAACAGAGCTTGCAGACCCATACTGTGCGTATATGGTATAGTTATTTCCAGGAATCCACAGCTTGCCAGATGCGGTAACATCAATGGAAAAGCCACTTCCAGTTCTAGTCTCGACATGGCTTGCAGATATACCAGTGCCTTTAGAGTCAGTTATCCATACAGTGACCTGCTTGTTTTGTACAAATTTTGATACCTGGCCTGAGATTTGTATTGTATCCCCATTGTGATATACAGACTTGTCAGTTGAGACAGAGATTTCAGTAGGTGGTACTGGTGTGCTTGACCCCACACTTACAAATCCAGTCATCCAGGGATGAAACAGGCAATAATATTCGTAAACTCCACTCTTGTCAAACGTATGAGAAAAAGAACCTCCCTGTGCTATGACACCGCTGTCTATCCTGCCATCAAACCCAAGTCCAGGTTTTCCAGTGGTTACTGTATGCACCATAGCATCGTTGTTTATCCATGTTACAGTATCATTTACCGAAATGTCAAGATCTGATGGAGACAAGGAAAATGGAGTGTTTGGGTTTGATGCCCCAAGAGGAATTGTTACCTGAACTTGTGCAAAAGAGGCAGAAAAGGTAACGCATGCAAGTGGTAAAATGAAAAATACCAAGGATCTAAAAGATTTCAATGCAACATATGTCAATTTTTTTTATTTTAGGCTTGCTTATGATTCCTACTAGTGGTTCTAAAAAATAATTTCAGGCGTGATGATTTTTTTCAAGATACATCCAGTCATATTTTCATGCGTGGTGTAAGATAATTTTTGAGAATGAGGCAGTTGTAAGATAAAACGCTTGCGCATTTTTCCTTAGTAATTCATTTAGTGTTTGAGAACCATTGCGTGTTGAGATGAAACCCGTGTTGACTGCAACACTGCTTGGAGTGGTATCAATCATACTATTGCTACCAATAGCAAATGCACTGACACCTAGATCAGACTTTTCGGACAATGTTAGCACATACAGATTATTTGGAAGCAAGGTATGCGGAGACCACCTCTGCAATCCCGGAGAATGGAACGTGTGGATAACCAATTTGATATCAAGTCAAATCAAAAAAGTCAATACCCTAATTGGAATAAAAAGTCAAGACAATACAGTCAAGAATGCATCTTATGATACTAGTTCACTTTACACAAATGGAGACATAACCAGGATTAGCACATTTAACATGGGTGGCGGACAATACACATCTTTTGTATCTGTTACAAACAATGGCCCGCTTGGTGTAAATCATATCGTAATATCCCAGACAAATCCATATGTCAAGACACTCAAAGCGTGGATTAGCCCACAATGGGATTCAAGCATTTCACTATACAAGACTAGTTTTGATACATCCAAGTCATCACTTACCCAGGACCAGACACTCAATATTGTCATAGTTACAGACGGCAAGCCTGCATTTAGCTTGGACTCACTTGCCGCCAGATAGAATGATATCACTTGAAAGATTAATCTCCCAGTTGCATGTCATCAGTTCGTTGAAGAACGTAATTATTTTACCACTACTAGTTCTTGTCATTTCTCCGCTGATAATATCAGAAGATGCCTTTGCAGATTTTAATGCAACAAATGGCACGTATTTTTGCAACACACATGATATCAGTGTTGAAAAGTCTGGCTATTCGTATTTTATCTATCAAGAGGACAGGTATTGGGGTGGTGAAAGGCCGGAAGATATTGCTGCAACTTTGCTGAAGACCAGCTACAGCAGCACGATGTTAGACAACCTAGGCAAGGCATACCACTGCTTGAAGGAAAACAATATCGATCCAGACTCGGTGGAAAAAATACCCCCATACATATTGCAGGCAATGAATTTAGCAAAAGAGCAAAACCCTGAAAAATTTGCGCAGATTGCCCCAAGTTTTTCAGATTATGTTCCAGTTCCAGAGTTTGGCACCCTTGCAGGCATGATTGTTGTTATGTCAATAATCGGTGTGATAATAATTTCCAAAAGAATTACCAGTTGACCAGCACATGCAAAATGTCTTGTTGAAAAATAATCTTACAGATGAATACGTCTGACTTGGGACGATAACACAACTACAGCCAATACAGATGCAACAAGCACCAGTGATGCAACAGAGCTAAACTCTGGAACTGCACTTGTTCCAACGATATCTATCTGGTGAGTGCTGTGGTGATAGTTGAGCTCAAGTGTAGTTTCAGTATCAGTGCTGGCAGTCTCTACAACATCGCTTTGCGCCATGGCCTGTCCATCAATCATCACAGTCAAGTCTCCGCTAAGCAAAGATTTTGGAATTGTTATCTCTGTCACACCCTTTGTTCCAGCATCACCCTGGACTGTAAATGACAGTTTCTTGTTTTGTTCATCAAAGTTAAGATTGCTCACACTTGTAGAATTGCTTGCAACCTGCACATCAAAATCATGTCCTTCTGCTTTTACACTCATAGAATTTGGAGATACAACGACAATCTTTGTTGAGCTATCCAATGCACCTTTTGTCTTTACTGCAAGATTACCAAGCACATCAGAGCTTACATCAGCAGTTACATCTACAGTGTATGCGCCCTGCTTGGCATCAGGTGGAAGTTGGAATTGTGCAGTGTATGCCCCACTTGCGTCAACTTGCCCTTTACCATCATAAACCACATTTCCATCATTGTCTTTTACCTGGATTGTTACCGTATTGATATTTCCAAGTGATGCCATCAAGTCAGACCAAAGAGATCCTTGTATGGTTACATTATCGCCAGGTTTGTAGAGATGTTTTTGGGCCTGGACTGTAAATTCATCATCAGAGTTTGCAGAAATTTTTTCATAATTATTTTTGTAGTGTCCGTGTGATTCAGAGCCCGCATTGCCATTTGCATTAGATTCATCCTGAGATTGTGTAGTGACTGATGCATTTGTACTGGATTGACTTGACATGCTCATGTTGGAGCCCATTTGTCCTGACATGCTTGCATCAGAAGAAGCGTTTCCCCCAATGTCAGACTTGCCAACATGTATTTTTGTGGAAAGATCAGAAGATGAACCAATATCACCATAATCAGCAGATGCAAACGGTACAAGATGTGCCACCCCGACCATTCCTGCAAAAATTCCCAAGATTAGAATAATTTTACCAGATTTATTTTTAGTATTTACAATATCCAGTATACTGATACGTTGCATTATCAAGAATAGAATTATTTACTATAAAAACAATTTGTAAGAATGTTCTATGTACAATATCATTCTGCAAATATAATCACAAAATCATTTAATACAAAAAAAGCATAAGATTGTTCCAGAAGAAATTTACCACCACTTTAAAAATCATTTACACCAAATACATCTGAATTGCAAGACATCAAACATGAGACAGAAAAACCAAGTGTCTCACCTGAAGCAATTAATGCATTGTACGATGAGGGCAAGCTCCTCTTGTGCATGGGAAGATATGAAGAAGCATTGCAGTGCTATGATAGAATTTTGGAACTATCCCCATCATCCAAGAGAGCAGAAGGCTACAAAGGGATGGCCCTTTTCAAGCTAAAAAGACATGCAGAAGCTTCACGTTGTTATGAAAGAGCATTGAGTTGTTAGAGTAAAAAACTACGATACAATGTTTTGATCGATAGTGTAGATTCTAAAATACCGCTTGCAAAATTCAGACTAGTCAGCCTAAGATTAGCCATTGTCTAAGAGCATACACATAGATCCCATAAGCACCATAGCAGATCTGTCATCAATAGATGTTAAATTATAATTGATTAATCGCTAGAATAATTTGGATTCAATCTTTAAAACTGATTACAACATACACGAAAAACAAGTGTCAGAGATTACTCCCGAGCGATTACAGAACCTAGCCCAACTTAATCGGCTAAACGATATTATCGCTCCCTCTATGTTTATCATTTACAAATAGGCATAGAGACACTTTTTTTAATTCAAATATTTCCTAGTCCATATCATTACAGGTGGACATGGCCCAAATAATGATCATAACAGATTACAACATGCTAGTGCCGAAGATTAGATCGTTTCTCCACATCTAGAAATGGGTCTAGTACCTTTTGTGGAAGTTTTCTCCTATTTCTCCTCAATATGACATAGCACGTGATTATCTCTCGGATTTTTTCTTCAGGAGTGAGATTCTGAGAATCGCATTCTGCTAGAAAATCAGAATAATCACTGCCGCTGATATTGATGCTTATCCTAGGAGACAACATGAAGCAATTTTGTAATTATTGATTTAATGGATTTGGTTTAACCCAAGCTCACTAACAATTAACCACAAATCAAAGATCATCAGCAGATCTATTTCTTGTGGATTTTACAATCAACGCAAGCGGTATTGCATATATCATGGTATTTACACCATAAAATATTATCCAGTGTGAACTAGTTTTGGATACACACGTACCATGGTTATCACTTTGATCTATTGCAACATGATTTTGATCAGATTGCTTGCAAAGTCCAGATAATGCATCATACCAAAAATACGAAATTGGTACAAATGATACAGATATGGCTATGAGAATTATGGTTTTGATTCCAAGTGATTTTTTATGTGGTTCCCACAAGTGTTACAGGCCTCTTTACTCTGCTCACCCAAGTTTTCATTCATAAATGTTCTATTGAGCCCACTCGTAAATACTACAGATATCCGTATATCCAAGATTGACGTATTATACCCCATGTCTTCATACACAGGTTCGTATGAGAAGGTAAGAAAACGACATGACGAATATCTGCCCATCGGAGTAGCATTGATGCTTGCATGCTGCCTGGTGACGATATTTGTAATCAATCCACAGAGCGGAGGATATGGCGGTGGCACAAACCAACTGGCATTTTGGGAATCAGCTGGTCTGTTGTGGGCCGGAGTGCTAATAGGATATGTAGCACTAGTCTTCAGATCTGTCTAGAATAACAACCAGAAACAAAAAGTAACGCTATCAGCACAGACTGTTAAATTTTTTAGCCGCCCACAAATTTATCTGAAAATTATTTTTTGAAAAATCAAAAAAAGAATTTATGATACGAGTGGTCTTCCGCATTTTGAACATTTTACATGAAACATTTCCATGTACACTTGTTGTTTTGTATCAACTTCGATACATTGTTTCCCACCCTCTTTGCAGAAATGACAGAATTCTTGTTTCATATAGTATTATGGCATTTCAAAGATATAAGATTGGAGTAAAGAAGTTTGGTACTAGTCATTTTTATATAGTACGAGATTTTCACTTGGAATATTTTTCCATGACAGCTTGCTCGCCAATATCTCGTATTTCATTTAAGAGATCATCCAAGAGAGTAAGGCTTTGGGCGATTAGTTCTTTTGTCAGTTTCCCAGTAGCAGTCTTATTTTTTAGCACCAATTTTTCATTATACGCAAAACTTGAAAGGCTGATGCTGTCCTGCATATTCAATCCCACATAGAATTTCACATAGTCAGAAACGGTCCTAATGCCCATCGTTAAAAGTACAATTTCACCAGTATTTTATTCA
>JABDBR010000015.1 GCA_013288545.1 Nitrososphaerota archaeon
CTTTACCTATATGACTGGAATACAAAAAACAGCAGTTCTGTTCCAGTCTCAAAAGATCTCTCTTTGATAAACAGGGGCGGTGCATGGGGTACCATACAAGAACTCCGAGTCTCCGAGCCTGCCGCGCAAATAAAGCACGTTCCGTTAGTTGGTGTCTATCCTGTGCCTACAAGATATTCATACTGGACAGGTGATACCAAGAAAAACTCGACATCAACAGACTATACATTGACTGCTAGCTATTACAAAAAAATTCCATGGAATGAAATTTGGCTTGGCTCAAAAAGTATTCAAGTCAAGCCACATGATATCGCCAGAGTGACAGCTACTCTGATTGTTCCACAAGACAAAACTCCTGGACTGTATCAGGCATTTATCAACTTTGAAGGAAACTCGCACACTGTCAATGTTCCAGTATCATATGCTGTAATGAAAAAACTTCAACCAAAAGATCTTCCTACTGTAATACAGGGACAACAAGGTGATGCACTATATGGAAATGGATACATTGGAGGGGGATTTGACATGTCAAACAGGTACAATGCGGGAGATTGGCGCCAATATTATTTTGATGTCACTGATAAAACAATAAACTCGATTGCAATGACTTTATCCTGGGAAGATCCTGACACAAATCTCTCAGTCTTTGTAATAGATCCGCAGGGAAGAATCATCCAAACAAATACTCCACCTGGTGTACTCGGACAATTTCAGGGGTGGCCAACTGGAGATTGGCTTGGTCCAAGTATTCCATTTAGTGAAGGTGGAGGATTTTATCCAGTAAAAAATTATGATCCAACATCTACTGCACTATATGCATCAATAAACCAAACCGGAGTCTATTCTGTATTGATACATGCACCATTATTTGGAGGAAGGGTGATTGCAGAGCCTGTAACAATTACTACAAAGTTTTCCACTCTATTGCCAATCGAGTCACCGCCTCAAATGATTCTAGACATTCCGCTTTTTATCAACAATAATTATACCATAAATCCAAAAATAATTGGGCAAGGAATTGAGGATAAACAATATTATCTTGATAACAACAAACCAAAGGTAATCCACCAATCTAGTTTGGCAGAAGATGTGAAAAATCTCTCTGAAGGAGAGCACGACATTAAATTTACAGTAACTGATACCGTAGGACATTCTCTCTCCAAAGAATTCAAATTTGTTATAGATAACACTGCTCCACAGATTGTGATAAAGTCACCAAAGAACAACTCTGCAGTATCTGGAATGGTTAACATTGATCTAGACGTAAACGAATTGAACCTTGCGCAAAAAGACTGGTTGATTGTAAAAACACCCAAGCAAGTTTTCCATGATCTCAAAAACATTTCATTTGATACTACAACTGTACCAAATGGAAATTACACCATTGAAGTAACAGCAAAAGACAGGGCAGAAAATGTGGCCGTGGCAGATATCATATTGTATGTAGACAACTCTGGTACTAATGTATCGTCTAACAAAACAAGCGATCAGAATCTTATAACTATTGAAATATTGGCAGGAATTGGAATTACATCTACAATAACCATTATTACTTTGAAAAAACTGAGAATTTCCAAAAGAGGCTAGACAAGGTTTATATGCAATTTTTCAAGAACGGAGCTTTGGATGTCTGAGCAAAATTCTGCCAAGGATGCCCTATCACGACGCGATTTTCTTAAATTACTCGGTGCTGCTGGAGTTGCTTTAACATTTACACCGTTTGTCCCATGGGGCAAATTCATGCCTAACCCATCAAATATAGCCTTGGAGAGGGCACAGGTTATCTTACCTGATGGAACACAGGCAAACGTCAAGACTTTTCCAAAGAATCACTCTGAGGTTATTACTTATCCATTATCAGGCGATGCTGTACTTGATCAAGAGCCATTTAAAAAATGGCAGTTTATTCGATTGCCTGAAGAACTTGGAGGAAATAAAGATGATGTTAGTGCTTTTCGTGCCTATAGTATGGTCTGTTTACATCTGTGGTGTTTGTGGAAATACTGGCCACAAGAAGGTAGAAAAAGAGGTGAATGTCCATGTCATGGAAGCATGTATAATCCATTGAATGGAAAGGCATTTGCAGGACCTGCCTCGCTTCAAGCTTCGCCATCAAATGTACTGGCAACTCTTTATTTTGAAGCTGATAACGATGGAAATTTGTGGATTAAACCAGCTGTATGGTCTGTAAATGAAAACGGAGTAGTGGGGTATGGTCGTTTCCTTAAAACGTAGAAACGGTCTAGTAGATTTTTTCTACTGGATATGGGATGGAATGGAGCGAACCGTATTCATCGGTACCAAGTTCTCATTTCCTGCAAGATTCGTAAGTCCTTTTGGATTCTTGGGCATGCTAACATTTGTGATGTTTGTGATTCTTGGAGTCACTGGTGCATTGCTGATGTTCTATTATCAGCCTACATTAGATAGAGCATGGGATACCGTTGCCAAAATCAATAATACTGTTCCTTATGGATTCATGATACGAAATATTCACTATCACGCTTCAAATGCAATGGTTCTGCTTGCAGTGCTCCACATGTATTATCAATACTTTAGTGGAAGATATAAGATAAGAAATGAAATCATTTGGGTTACAGGTGTAGTGCTTGGTACTGTAACTATTTTGGAAGCATTTACTGGATATGATATTATATTTAGTGAACGCGCTGAACTTGCAATCAGTATAGCTGCATCTCTTACCAATTCAATGCCCGTAGTTGGACCTACCATACGTGATGCCATGTTTGGTTCAGGCTTTGCCGACTTTATCCTCAGATTTTACACCATGCATGTATTTCTTTTACCAATAGTGATGTTGGGACTGATGGCAGTCCACTTGCCAAGATTCCTAGTATTTGATGTACCTATGGTAATGGCAATCTCTGGTGCAGTGTTGCTAACAGGAGGTGTCTTCCCAGTAGATCTTGGTTCCAAGTTCCAACCATCAGTACCTCCAGGAATTACCGTACCTGAATGGTATCTCACGGGCATCTATGCGTTCTTGAGAACACAGTATGATAAATTTGTGACAGGTGTGCTATGGCCTGGTATATTTATTGTAGCAATTGCAATGACACCATTCATAGATAGATACAAAAAGTTTTCATGGAAAGATAGGCCACTAGTAACCGCATTTGGGATCACTGGAATTACCCAAGTCATGGTTACTACATACTGGGGCTTTTACATTACACCTGATATTACAAAGCCACTAGTTGCCAGACTTGTAATCGATCCAATATTCTTCTATCTGATAATGCTGTTACTGGTTCCAATAGGATTTGGATTCTCATACATGATGATATTGCTTGCAAAAGAATCCGAAAGAAAGGCAAAATTAGCAGCTTCAAAAGGTCCGCATAAATCCTCACCAATTAATCTCTCAGGAAAATGGATCAACTGGTTGATTGTAGCACTACTAGCATTCCAAGTATATCTTAACATCGCAGCATACAATGCGGCTCTAGGTGGAATGAAGAACTTTGCTCTATTCCTGACGGGATTAATCCTTATGGTGTTTGCTGGACTCTTCCATCTGTATAGACACGGGCTAAATGAAGCAAAGAAGATTCCGACCCCGCCTACTGCAGAGCCAGAATCGCCAAAACCGCTTGACAACAAAGAATCATCTCCAAGTCTGCCACAATAGATTTTCAACTATAAAGTCTCAGCTGATCTTTTTTCAAAGTCTTGTATTGGTTAAGCATTTTCAATTATTTTTGTATAGCTTTATAAGACTAAAAACAAGGTTGACAAATAGTTGAGTCTTCCATCCTCCAGTCATGCGTATGGAATAGGATTAATTGCAGTTATTGTAGGTGCTGCAATCGGAGTTTCATATTATCAGCTTTACTATATACCAGAACTTAATGCAAAACCAATAATTCCAGACAAAATTCTTCATCCTGGTGATACAGCCACAATAATAATTGTTCCAGGTGCAGAAAACCAAGGACAAGAGCAAAACTTTGTTCCAAAGACAGACACAGCTCAGCTTGGAGTGAATAATCTAGTAATTTGGAAGAATACTGGTGATATCGGTCACACTGTTACTCCTGACAAGCCCTTCAAGGACCAATATAGTGGTGACTTTGGCTCTGGTGGAATCATCAAGCCAGGTACTGCATACAAATTTGTCTTTACACAGGAAGCCGTCATTTCATATCATTGTGATCCTCATCCATGGATGAAAGGAACAATCACAATAGAGCATGGCGCCTTGACCTCCTAAGAAAACTAGAGCATTAATTTTCCAAAAACAATATCGCTCTCAATCTCTTTGTGCTCCTGAATTATTGATGCCCTGAATTTTATCTCATGTATTTCCTTTGACTCAAATTCTATTGAAGCTGTAAACTCGACTGAATTTTGTTGCATGTCGTTTTTGTTGATAAACAATCTTGAGAGATTCTGTGATATGGTTTTACCATTGTATGATCTATAGACTATGAGTTGATTGGAGCCTAAAATCTGGGCATTTACTACTACTCCATCATATCTTCCGGAATAATTTACTTGGATTTTTCCTTTGATTATCTCATGAGGTTTGAAAGTCAGATTTTCTAATTTTAATTCAATCTCTTTCATGTTGTATTTGATCTTCTGATGAAGATAATTAAATTATTGGAACTTGTGCAGACACTTTATCAAATTATCTAGAAAACGGGCCCGAAGGGCTTCGATCCCTTGACCACTGGATTAGAAGTCCAGCACTCTATCCAAGCTGAGCTACAGGCCCAAATACCGGGCAATTAGTAGCCATATTAAGGGTTTTTACAACCAATTTTTTTTGTTAAGATCTCTTTCCATCTTGAAGAGAAATTGTTGTGAATAACCAGCATACGGACCAAAATATTCCACAATCGCTTCATGAAGTTTTTCATATTTTTTTTCAGTCACAGGTTTTTCTGTTATGTCATCAAAAAATTTCTTGTAATATTTTAACAAAATTCTTTGTGTCCATCTGTCAATTGGAAACGCCTCCATTTTGTCAAGGGAAAATAAAGCAATACAATCTGCTACCTTGTTACCTATTCCAAGAATTTTTTTCAAAGATTCTAAAGCAGTACTATAGTCTGTTTTTTTCAACCATTCAAAATCTATCTTGCCAGAATTTACTGCCTGGGCAGCTTTCTTGACGTATTTTGCTCTAAATCCCAGCTTACAATCAATGAGATCTCTCATGGTTGCGTTTGCAAGTGTGTCTGCTTTTGGGAATGTAGCTAGTTCATGTCCCTCAAATTCTTGTTTGGTGCCAAATTTCTTGCACAAGTTTTCAAGCATTGACTTGATGTTTTGTATTGAAGAATTTGACGAGCAAATAAATGATATGTAACATTGGAACGGATCCTGTCTTATCAACCTCAAACCTGGGGATTGTTTTACCGCATTTTTTACAATCTTGTCTTTTGCAATATTTGATAAAATTTTTTCTAAATTGTCGTCTGCTCTGAGAAAGTTATCTATATCGCCAGACGATGATCTAACGCTGAAAGGTGACTGGTTTAAGATGAGAAGATCTTGTCCGTCTATTCCCACCCATTGCTCTCCAATTTTATTCCAGAGAAAGACCTGTCCGCTGTTAATTGTATTTTCAATGTCTAGTGCAGGTATTTTCCGCATGTTATACGGTTATTATTTCGCCTGCATCTGGTGCATGGGCGTCAAATCCAAATTTTTCATGTATCTCATCTGCAAACTTTGTACAAGAGTCCTTGTCGCCATGAATAGTAAGGACTTTGGGATTACCCTTGATCTTTTTCATCATCTCAAAAAGGGAATCTCTATCAGCATGTCCTGAAAATTCAAATTGTCTTACCTCTGCTTCGCACTTGAATTCTTTTCCTCTTGCGTTAACCATTCCTGTGTCCAAAAGTTTTCTTCCAGGTGTTCCTTCACCTTGATATGATACCAGTGCAATGCCATTTCTCTTGTCTGCTGCCAAGTTCTGCAAATAAAATACTGCCGAGCCACCAACTAGCATACCTGCGGGTGAAATTATGACAGACGGTTCACTTAGAGCATTCTTTCTTTCCTTTTCTCCTTTTATCCAAACTGCTTGATTAACCGAATCTGCAAAAACTTTGGCATCACGCAAATATTCTGGATAGTTTAGCATTATCTCATTTACTTTGACAGCCATGCCATCCATTACCACTCTGTGTTTGAATCCAGCATTCTTGAGGACACATGCAATTTCTTGGGATCTCTCAACTGAAAAGGCAGGTACAAAAAGAGAGCCTTTTCTATCTAGCACTTCGTATGCAAATTCCATGAATTTTTCTTCTGATTCATTTCGAGGCATCTGGTTTGACTGTGAATAGGTACTTTCTGTAATGACCATATCGACCTCTCCGAAATCAAGATCTGCTTCTCTTAGCATTCTAGATCCTTTTGGATTGATGTCTGCAGTGTAAAACAGCCGCTTGTTTTCAGATTCAACCAGAACTGATGCCCCTCCTAAAACATGACCTGATTCAAGGAGTTGAAAAGAAGCATTTCCTCGCTCTATTTTTTCTTTGTACTTTATTTCCTTTGAATGCATCATCATCTTTGAAACGCTAGCAAAATCATACGGTAGATGGCTTTTTTGAATTCTGAGCATGTCTTCAATTAATAGCCTCGATAGGTCAAACGTTGGGGGAGTAGCATACACATCCGTGCTGCCGTTTACAAAAAGTGCCGGCATGTTTCCTGAGTGGTCCAGGTGGGCATGGGTGATGATGGCGGCATTAATCTCATGCGGATTGACTGCGATCGGGTATAGGGATTCCTTTTTTAGCTCTACTCCATAATCTAACAGAAAACTGGCACCATCACAATTAACTTGAAAAGCTGATCTGCCCACTTCCTTGGCAGCACCTAAAACTCTTACTTGCAAGAATTCAAAACTTTTTCAAAGTACTTTTAAATCTTTAGCACTCGACTTTACCCTGATCTCTTGTATTGCTTGCATAATTTACAAAAGACTTAATTAGATCAAAAAAAAATGATCCGAGTATGGGTAGAACTTTTGAACAATGGTGGAGTACAATCCCAAAAGACCTTAGAGACAAAGTTCGAAAAGGCGATGAAGGAAACAAACCATTATTGAATCAAATAAACTGGATTTGGGTTCACAATATGATGAATCAGAAAGGAGATCTAAATCCTACATCTGCGGAATTGCTAGACTGGGTAACATCAGGCCAGATTGAAGCAATGCGCCAAATAAAGAAGTAAAAATATCATTTATACTTTCTTTTTGTTTTTCTTTTCTTTTTAAAATTGAAATAATTCTATAACTCCGTTATGGATTTTGCAGATCGTTTAAATAGCAAACGGTGAAAGATCAAAAACAGAATGCCAATCGCAATTCTTCCAGACGTTGATGAACAGAGATGTATAGGTTGTGCACTATGTGTAGAAATCTGTACTTCTCTTGGCCCAGACGTTCTTCGTGTAAAACCAGTAGATGGTTGGAAGAGAGGTAAAGCATTTGTATTTTATCCAGAAAGATGCATCTCAGACGGAGCATGCATCGGAGTTTGCCCAACAAAAGCAATCTTCTGGATGAGACCAATGACTTACACTCCAGGACAACCAGTACCTCTACACAAGAACGGTATATTCGTAAAAGGCTGGGCAGAAGACGCCGCACTATAAAAGCGGAATCTATCTTCTTTTTTATTATTTTTTCATATTGAAAAATTTGATCTTTGTTTTCATTCCTTTGGAATGGAATTTTAAGAATTCATCATTTGTGGAATAGATGTTCTTGAATTTGTTATTCTTGAGGAACATGTTCCAGGTTTTAGCAAATTCTGGAAACTCATTTTGATTATAGTCTGTATTGGATATCACATAGTGAGCAGCAGGATAAATGTCTGATAGTTCCAATGGGATTATTCCAAGATATGGATTGTATTGACAAAACTGTATGTCATCTAGTTTGGATGAAAATTTCTTTTTTAGACTGTTATACTCTGATGAAGTATAAAATGGTCTTATACTTCCATCTGGTATGATTACCAATGTTTTTTTCTTTGTTTTAAATTTGCGTACAAGCGAATGGAATCTCCAAAGTTCTGGTCTGAACTGATCCTCTTTAGAAAAGAGAAATACTGCATTTTCCTTGTATCGTGGAGTAGTCTCTGCAAAAAATGCTGTATTTTTGGTAAAAATGGATATACTTTCAAATAACTTGGGATGTGCCCTTGCCTTTCTTATGGTATATTCCCATAGTCGTCCTTCGTGAATTGCTTCTTTTACTCTGTCCACTTCGGCCTTTATTGCATACAAGTTGTGCAGCGCTATCTTGTTGATTCTATCCTCCTTGTCTAGAGATAACATCTCTTTTGGTTTTAGTTTGGTACAAACTTCACAATTACAGGAAAAATAAGCCACTTCGGAGAGATGTGCAGTACCATCTTCCATGATGTATCTGTCATGTTTTGCATATAGCATGTATGATGCCGAGTCAAATGTGTCACAACCAAGAGCTACTGCAAGAGGTATGGTAAGTGGATGCCCCGCTCCGAACAGGTGAAGTGGAACCGAGTCAGGAATATTTTTCTTTGCAGTTATTATCATTTTGGCAAGCAGTTTGTATTCATATGACTCCATGAACTCAACTGGACTTCCTAGTGCTAGCATCTGAAAACCTGAATCAAGGAGTGCTCTTGTTGATTTTTTTACAAGATCAGAATGTTCGCTTCCCTGTATTGGTCCGACCCATATCTGACCATTATCGTCTCTTGCATCAAAAGTCTCTTTTGAGACTTTGAGTGTGTGTTGTACGTATTCTATTGCTTTCTTTTTTGATAGCCCGAGTCCTGTTGGGCGATCCAGCGGAATTGCAATATCAGTTTTTATTCCCTTTTCAAAATCTGCAATTTTTTTGTAATCTACATCAATGTCTCCATATTCTAGGACCTGGTATCCACCAGAGTCTGTCATGATTGCTCCATCATAATCAATTATCTTGTGAATGCCTTGCTTTATTGCCTCATCACCATATCTTTTCAGTGTGATGTATGCATTTGTTATAACCAGATCAAATCCCATCTCTCTTAATTTTCTGGCAGGAATTTTTTGTTTGACTGGATGAATTACAGGAACAAATGCGGGAGTTTCAATTTTACCATGGTTTGTATGAAGTATTCCTATCCTTCCAGCAAGATCTGATTTTTTTATCTCAAACATTTTACATTATATCCTAGTATGACGTAATTTGAATCTAGTATGGAAAGAATTTTTGCATGTCCCCTTTTTTGAGAACTAGCTGCAGCCAATCTATCTTGTCCTCATTGGTTCTAGTTCCTTTGAAAACTGATTCCACTTTCTTTGCAGTGGCAGAAATTGTTCTAACACTCGTATCAATCTGAAATGTCTTTTTCTGGCCAAATTGATGCACTGCATCATAATATGTGATACCTAGTATCTCACTGCCAAGATTTTCAAGCGACTTTTTTCTAGCATATTTTCTTTTCTTGTATATTGATTGGAGCTTGTACGGGCTTTTTCTTAATATCACTGATATCTCTACGTTCTTTGATGATACCACATATGGCGCAAGGTGTCCCACCAGTATGGAATCAATTGATGTTTTTTTATCTATTATTTTCTTCAGCCTGCTGACATCTACATCAAGAATTCCGTTATTCTTCTTGAATAATCCTTGGTCAATTGTAATCCTGTTGATGTCAATTACTTTCAGATCTAGTTTCTCTGAAATCAATTTTGCTATGGTGTGCTTACCTGTTCCAGGATTTCCAGTTATTATTTTCAATAAATGTCATAAAATGGATTGAAATTAAACACTTTTGGAATACTAATAAGAGCATATGTCAGACTCTTTTGCATGCAAATTGGTCTGCTAGGGAAAACCAATGTGGGCAAGTCAACGTTTTTTTCAGCCGCTACTCAAACAACTGCTCAAATTGGTAATTATCCATTTACAACTATTGAGCCAAATATGGGAATTGCTTATGTCAAAACTGATTGTGCGTGCAAACATTTTGCCATACCGCATACTCATCCAATGTGCATTAATGGAACTAGGTATATTGCAATCAAGTTAATTGATGTTGCAGGTCTTGTACCTGGTGCTCATGAGGGCAAAGGGCTTGGTAACAAATTTCTGGATGATGCAAGAACATCTGAGGTTTTAATTCATGTAGTGGATGCATCAGGCTCTACTGACATACAAGGACAATCAGTTCCAACAGGAACTCATGATCCGCTTGAAGATGTCAAATTCGTTGAAGAGGAATTTGATCAATGGATGAAACAGATACTTCAAAGAGAATGGCAAAAACTTTCAAGAGAGTTGGAAAGTAAAAGTGGAAAGGTAATCCAGGCTATTGCACAAAGATTCAGCGGACTTGGTATAGATGAGTATGATGTAGAATATGTAATACACAGCTTGAATTTGCAGTCAAAGAAACCTCATGACTGGAATGAAGATGATATTGTTTTATTTGTTAAAACGCTTAGAAAACGAACAAAACCAATCATAATAGCTGCGAATAAATCAGATCTTTGTCATGATCTCAGTATTTTGGATGAATTTAAAAAAATACATCCAACAGTTGCATGTAGTGCAGAAACAGAACTTCTTCTCAGAAAAGCAGCAAAGAACGGAATCATAGAGTACCTGCCAGGAGACAAGTCCTTTAAGATAAAAAATGAAATAAATCTAAACCCTTTACAACAAAAGGCCCTTGAGTTGGCAGAAAAAGTTGTATCAAAATTAGGTGGAACTGGAGTTCAGCAGACTCTTGATTATGCATGTTTTGATCTTTTAAAACTAATTACAGTATTTCCAGTAGAAGATGAAACAAAATTATCTAATAAAAATGGAGAAGTGTTGCCTGATGCAAAACTCTTACGTCCTGGTGCTACCGCGAGGGACTTGGCAAAATCTATACATCAGGATCTTGCAAATGGATTTCTTTTTGCCGTAGATGCAAAGACAAAACAAAGAGTAGGTGCAGAACATCCACTCAAAAATGGCGATGTCTTGAAAATTGTATCAACTCTGAGTAGGGGATAAAATGCTTAGTCTTGGAATTGAGAGTACTGCTCATACATTTTCTTGTGCAATCATAGAAAAAAAAGGCAAACAAGGAAAAATTCTCTCTGATATCAGAAAGATATACAGACCTCCAGAAGGAGAGGGAATCCACCCAAGAGAGGCATCACGTCACCATGCGGAAAACTCTCCAGAAGTTCTTTCAGAATGTCTTAGAAAAGCTAATGTGAAAATTGATGATCTTGATATTGTATCATATGCAGCAGGTCCAGGTCTTGGACCATGTTTGAGAATTGGTGCAGTTGTAGCAAGATCCTTGGCTTCATACTACGACATTCCAATATACCCTGTAAATCATGCATTAGGTCACATCGAACTTGGAAAAATGTTGACTGGCGCAAAAGATCCACTGGTATTGCTTGTGTCAGGAGGACACACAATGATTTTGGCATTTCTCTCAAAGAAATGGCGCGTCTTTGGTGAAACATTGGATATTACTGTGGGTCAATTGCTGGATCAAATTGGACGCCATGCCGGATTTGCATCACCTTGTGGTCCCAAGATCGAAGAGCTTGCATCGCAATCAACAGAGTATATGCCATTACCCTATGTTGTAAAGGGAAACGATGTAGCATTTTCAGGTCTCTTGTCAGCGACAAAAAGAATAATTCCAAAGGGAATTGAATCTGCATGTTTTTCACTGCAAGAAACTGCATTCTCAATGATGGGAGAAGCAACCGAAAGAGCTCTTGCATTTACGGGAAAAAAAGAACTCTTGGTTGTTGGGGGGGTTGCTGCAAACAAGAGATTGTCAAATATACTTTCAAGTATCTGTAAAAGACACAACTGCAAGTTTTTTGTAGCGCCAAAGGAGTATGCTGGAGACTGTGGCTCTCAAATATCTTGGATTGGATTGTTGGAATCGTCAACAAAACCTGGGGTACATCTTGAAGATACTTTTGTGAAACAATCCTGGAGGTTGGATACTGTTGAGGTTCTCTACTAGGTAGAGTATTTGGAAATAGCTTCCTTTACGTCTTTTTCCCATTTGCCTGTATTGTATACTCCAAACTTGTAGGTTTTTTCATTTTCATCTGACTTTATCTTTATTCTGACTTTTTTTATTATCCTGCCTTCTTTTGCCACTTCTGTTATCTGACTGAGGTTAGCTTCTAGAACTGTTTTTCCGAATTTCTTTGAAAAATCAATTATTCTTCCCTCTGTCTTGTCAAAAGCAATTCTCTTATTTGTTAGTGTGAGAATGCCTGGACCTAGAGAGTCTTCCGAACAATCCTCTTGCGTTATTCTCTTCTCATCTGGTTCCATGTCGCCTTTCTTGCAACCTATGTTATAATTGTATATTGTTCTCAAAACTAATTTTATGAAATAAACATGATTGCAACTTAAATTATGTTTGGCTCTCTTGGTTTTCATTGAAACTTGTCAAAAAAGGTGCAGAAGCAGACATCTATGTTACATCGTGGAATGGGCAAAACTCTGTTTTAAAAATCCGAAAAAAGAAAGATTATCGAGTTGATTCTCTTGATACACGGATAAGAACTCTAAGAACAATCAGAGAAGCAAAAATGATATCAGAAGCCAAATCTTTTGGAATATCTACACCTCTTGTTTATTTTGTAGATGAGAAAAAATGTGAAATATATCTCCAGTTCATAAAAGGCAAATTAGTTCGAGATCTTCCTGTAAAACAAATTGTAAAAACATGTAAGGAAATAGGAAAAATGGCGGGAACTCTTCATAAAAATGGCATCATGCATGGAGATCTGACCACTTCAAATTTCATTCTCTCTCAAAGAGGGTTAGTTATACTTGACTTTGGCCTTTCACAAAAAACCAATGCGATTGACGATTATGCAATTGACCTTCGTTTATTCAAGGAGGTTCTAAACAGTGCACATGCTCAAATTGTAGATGGTGCTTGGGCTTTGTTCGTACAAGGATACCAAAGCATACTGGGAAAAACTCTCACAGACAAAGTCATCAATCAGGTTTCAGTGATAGAAAAAAGGGGCAGGTATGCAAATGTCATATGATATCCTTTTTGCAAGCTCAAACAAAAACAAGTTTGACGAAGCAAAAAATATTACATCAAAATTTGGTCTAAAACTGAAATTTCTCAAGTTACACCTACAAGAAATTCAGGCAAATACTTTGGAAGAAATT
Source organism: Nitrososphaerota archaeon (assembly GCA_013288545.1). Classification (GTDB taxonomy): domain Archaea; phylum Thermoproteota; class Nitrososphaeria; order Nitrososphaerales; family Nitrosopumilaceae; genus Nitrosotalea. Next base: position 13,202 of record JABDBR010000015.1, read on the forward strand.
GCAACGCACAAAGCCATGCAGGCATTTTCAATCTGTTCTAGACCTGTAATTGTGGAAGACGCTGGCCTTTTCATAAAATCATTGAATGGATTTCCAGGACCATATTCGTCATTTGTGCTTGATGCTATTGGAAACAAAGGAATCCTAAAACTTGTATCTACACAGAGATGTGCCATATTCAGATCAGTTATAGTATATTGCCAAGAGTATGATGACGTCCATCTTTTCAGTGCAGATGTGGATGGAACAATATCAAAAAAAGAACAAGGCAAAAAATGGGGCTTTGATCCTATCTTTATTCCGTCTGGAAAGAACAAGTCATACTCTCAACTTGTAGACAAAAACCAAATCTCGCATCGATATTTGGCACTGAAAAAATTTGCTAATTGGTATCTGAATAAGAAGAGATCCAGCGGTCTGTGAACCGTTGTTGATTCTGAAGAGCAACAATTCTTGACATATCACTTTCATCCATGATGGAATAGATCTCACTCTGTTTTACAAGTTCATTTGCAAAATGCCTTATCTCTGACATGTCTAGTGAATTTGAATACTCTAATCTGTTAGTTGATCTGCCCACATGCATGTACGATTTTATTTCTATAAAATGTGCATTCGCACGTTTTACCATTTCTGCATATTTTGGAATTAATTTTTCATCAGCGTTATAGTCTTTGATTAGAGTGAAGCGTAGTACGGTTCTTGTATCTAATTTTGCCAGTAACTCAAGGCTTGTATTCCATCTTTCCCACGCGTCTTTGTATTTTGGTCTGTTCACTAGAGTAAATATTTCAGGATCTGGAGCGTTTGTTGAGAGGTATAGCTGTGTTGGTAATGCGTCCTCATCACTTAGTCTCTGTAACATCTCAGGCTCTTGACCATTAGTTACAAGGAAAATTGATTTTGTATTCTGTAGATTCTTTAGGTATTTTATAAGATCTGGCAATTGTGGATACATGGTAGGTTCGCCTGATAATGAAATTGCATAATGGCTTGGAAGTAAAGATTCGTCAAGCTTTTCTCTGTTGCTTTTTGGATCTCCATAATGACCCATGATCAACTTTCTTCGCTCTTCCATCAAGTTGGACATGATAACCTCGGGAGGTGCAACCTTGTCCGTTGGCATCTTCAAGGCACTGTAAAACTCCATTGGCCTCCAGCAGTATACGCATCTATTTTCACAAAACATTCCAGCTGGTGAAAACTCCATACATCTATGAGTTGAAATGCCATAGAACTTGTGCTTGTAACACTGGCCACCGTCCTTGAATGATTTTTTTGTCCAATGGCATAATTCTACGGTTGCATGATCTGAAACTCCATATTTTGCCTTTTTTAGTTGATTTAGAATTGTTGGTTTGATCTGAATGAATTCATTTTCAGCTTCAACTGTTTCTCCAGAACAACTCATGGCTAGCTTTTTGCGCCGGTTTTAATTAAATCTAGGTAATCTATTTCAAAAATGACACACATGGAGCATTTTCCATTGGGACACAGAGAACTGTACCTAGATACAACATGGCGTAAAAGACTACTCCTGCAGCTATTCCCATAGAAACCCACCACATTCTCAGCTTCATATTTGCGATTAGTTTTTTTGTTGCTAATAAACCTAACCTTGATTTTCAGAAAATAATTGATAAAAAATACCATCACCTGATCTGAGATTCTTGTTTTAGATCACTTGTGTCATCTATTTTTTTAATCCACAAAACTATCTTATATGACGTATTGATACCCATGAACATGAATGCTGCAAGAATTATCAAAGTAAAAGAACCTCTGGAAATTCAATCTCTTGAAACTCCAAAACCTCGAGGCTCACAAGTTCTAATTAAAGTGGAATCTGCTGGTGTATGTCATAGTGATATACATCTCTGGGATGGTGGATACGAAGGTCCTGCAGGCTCATTCATGAAAACAACCGATAGGGGTGTAAAATATCCATTAACTCCTGGACATGAGGTGGCAGGAGTAGTAGAAAGTATGGGTGAAGAAGTAGAGGGATTTGTAAAAAATGAAAAAGTTTTGGTATTTCCTTGGATAGGAGAAGGTCTCTGTCCAGCTTGCAGGGTAGGTGAAGAAAACCTTTGCGACAAACCAAGGTCTTTGGGTGTATACAATGATGGGGGTTATGCAGAATATGTTCTTGTTCCAAATTACAAATATCTAGCAAAAATCAATGATATGGACACTGATATTTGTGCTCCACTGTCTTGTTCTGCTCTTACTGCTTATGGCGCAATCAAAACTGCCAAACTAAATCCAAACGACAATGTGGTTATAGTGGGGGCGGGGGGTCTAGGTTTGATGGGTATCCAATTGGCCAAAGCAATTAGCGGTGCAAGAATAATCTCACTGGATGTAAATGATGAAAAATTAAAAGTAGCAAAACAAAGTGGTGCCGACATTACCATAAATTCTGCAAAAGAAGATCCTATCAAAGCCATTATGGAATTAACAGGTAATCTGGGTGCAGACGCTGTAATTGATTTTGTTAATGCTACAAAATCTGTAGAAACTGACATGCAAATACTCAGACGTAGAGCCAGAGTTGTACTTGTAGGACTGTTTGGTGGTTCTTTGCAATTAAATCTTGTAACCATGCCTACTCGTGCATACAAGATTATGGGATCATACACGGGTTCTATGACTGATATGATTGAGTTAATTTCACTTGCTCGAAGAGATGTAATAAAACCAATGATATCAAATAGATTCAAACTCAATCAAGCTACAGAGGCATTGACAATGCTAAAAGAAGGAAAGATAATTGGCAGGGGAATAATAAACCCATAAAATATTTCATGATTATCACAAAAAACAAGTTTTACGCGTTCTGAAAGTCAGGCATCGGCCTAGTTGAGTTAAGATTAATACTGGACCTGGAAAGATTTTCCATATGTGGCCCTTGTAGTATAGTGGTTAGTATAGGGGACTGTGGATCCCCGGACAGGAGTTCGATTCCCCTCAAGGGCCCTCTTTTCTGTTAATTCATTATCTATGCAATGGGAATCTCAAAATATGCCAAATTTGCTTGATTCCATTTCTTCTTTTATGGCCAATTTGACCTTGAGACTTTTTTGACTGACCTTGTCATTTAACCAAGTCAAGAACTTGTGTTCCAATCCTTTTCCTTTTATTTTTTCAAAATCTGGTCCCATTTGGTCTGATAGTCTCGTTACAAGTGACTTGTTGACGCAAACTACATAGAAATGCCAGCCAAAGGCAAATTCTGAATCAGTCACTATAAAGTCGTTCTCTCCATGGACCATCTTTTCTACATTGCTAAGAGTCGATATGATGGCTTTACTGGTATTTTCATAATCAATTGCTGATACGTTGATGTTGATCCTTTCCTGCATCATTGTGCTTTATACGACATTTGCAAATAAAAACATGACTGAGAACTTTATCTAGTGGTCAAGCAAGTGTTCTACTTCTATGTTAAAAAAAGTCTTGAGAATGCCGATATAGCTCCTTATAGGATCTGGTATCCCATCTCCGCATGCAATTCCTAGATTTTTTGCATTTATCCATATTACAACAGTCTGAAGTATTGTAAGAAACCTATCATTTTCCAAATTTCTCGAACCTATGGCTTTGGAATATCTATCAGCAAATTCCCATGCAACCGTAAAATCAATGCAATCTGTATTAAATATTGCAAGCATTTGATCTCGAAGAGATTTTGCCATCTTGAATGGCGTAATGTTTAGAATGTATGGGAAATCTATCTTATCTGGCATGTGTCCTGTGAGAGGACCCCATATTGTTATTATTTTACATCCGGATCTTAGATTTCGAAATTTCAAAATCATCTTTTCAATTATTTTTTCATCTGAAAACCAAAAGAGTATTACACTTGCATCACTAATGTCGGAGACTGTGATATCTTGATGTCTAAATGATCCATTTGTGAGATGTTTTTCTTGGAGTAGTTTTTGTCCCTGGGATATTTTCTCTTTGTTGTTGTCAACACCTATTGCCTTTTTTACTCTGAATTCTTGTAAGGCTATTGAAATACTGTTACCATTACCACATCCTAGGTGGTAAAAGATATCATTTTCAGTCAATTCTGCAAATCTGAAGATCTCTTTTATTGTCTCATTTGATAGTTCTACATCTTCCCCGCTAATTATCGAGCTTGGAAGTGATGATAGATATTCTTCGATTTTCACTAAATAAGTATAGTTTACACTAAATTTATTCTCTTATTCTCTCAAGGGCAGAGACTGCTTGCCACAATGTAACTCTAACATATGACGGCATGTTGGGATCTTGGGATATGTCATCAAGAAGACTAATGGCATTTGCAGCTCTTACAGAAACAGGCGAGTCTTGTTTTTTCAAGTTTACAACAAGATCTGTCAAATCTTTCTTTATGTTTCTTGGAGTTGAGGGATTTGATGCAATTTCAGCTAGAGTGTTTATGGCCGTATTCAGAGTATCAATATTTGGATCCTTTTTCTCGACCATTGTACCATTCAAGCTTATGCTAATTGAGCTTATTTTATAAAGTTTGCACTATACTTCTACAAAGATATTTTCTGATTCAACTATTACTTTGTATGAATTCAAGTCTTTTATCTTGACAGGAAACTCCGAAAGCTTGCCTGCTTTACAATCAAATTTTGCTCCATGCCAACCACATGTCACAATTGATCCATCTAAACTCCCTTCAGAAAGACTTGCTCCGGCATGTGTACATGTGTCATTCATTGCATAATAATTTCCGTCTATGTTTACAACGAGAACGTCTTTACCATCTATTGTAACCTTTTGCATCTTACCTGGAACAAAATCGCTTATTTTTCCAACAATTATCTTCCCCATGCGAGATTTGGAACTTTGACTCTTAATAATTTTAATGTCTCTGTTCTAAAATGTCAAAATTCTAAATTAGACAAATTTAACGCTGTTTTGTAACTTGCCAAGATTTTCTATCTCCATTTCTATCTTATCACCATCCTTCAAAAATATGGCATCTGGCTTGTTGAGCATTACTCCTGCAGGTGTTCCAGTAGATATGATATCGCCTTTTTCTAATGTCATTGCTTTACTTAGTAATGATACAATTGAGTATACCTTTAGATGCATATTTGATGTTGAAGAGTTTTGTCTAATATCTCCATTTACTTTGGTTAGCATTTTGAGATTCTGTGGTTCTGGTATTTCATCTGCCGAGGTGATCCAAGGACCACATGGTGCAAAAGTGTCAAAACCTTTTGCTCTTGTAAACTGTTTATCTTTTGCTTGTATGTCTCGTGCAGAAGTGTCATTTAGGACCATATATCCAAAAACTGCTTCTTTTGCCTCTTTTTCTGATATGTTTTTACAATCCTTTCCAATTATGACTGCAAGCTCAATTTCATAATCAAGCTTTGAAACAAATGACGGGCAGACTATGTCTGACGTAGCTCCGTTGAGTGTTGTTCTAGGTTTTATTACTATGGCAGGCTCATCTGGCGGAATCAAGTTTTGCTCTTTTGCATGATCTTTATAATTAAATGCTAGACAAATTATTTTAGACGGATTTGGAATTGGAGGAAGAAATTTGAAATCAGATAAATTTTCAGTATAGTTTAGATTTTTTGCATTGTTTTTTATTTCATCATACCATCCATCAAATAAGAAATCTTTGATACTTTGAGGTATGGGAATTCCAGTCTGAGATGTCATACTCTCTCTTGTCAAAACCTTTTCTCCGTTGACAAAAGCATATGTTTCCATATTTTGTCTAAGCAATCTTGCAATTTTCATTTTCTTCACTTGTGTGTATATATCGCTTGATTTGCAGAATCTTTTCTGCAATATCCGAATCTTACGAACTGGATTTGTGCTCCCACATTTAACTCTAAGTAGTATTGTTCTGTAATTGCTTGCTTGACTTCTAGACTGTTCTCGTTAAATTGGTCGTTTATGAAGAGTACATTTGATATTAAAACTTCGATGCTAACTGGATTCTTTCTTGAAACCCATTGAATTTTGGGAATGTCTGATTTATAGCCAGTGCCGGTAACCTCTCCTTCCATCTCTGGACCTGTCTTTGTTATTCTTATGTTGTATAATTCTAGTAATCTCACTTCGTCACCAATCTTTAGTGGTTTTGCATCATTTCCAGATATGTAGAAATTTCCATCTACTGTGACTCGTCTTTTGCCCATATCGTTTTGCGGATGATTTGAAATCTCAATTTCAGTAAGATTGTTGTTTACCACTGTCAATTTTACGGGGTCAAATACAATGAATAGTCTTACACTTGTTGGATCAATTATTTTCCGATTAAATGACTCGAGTGTTTCAAATGGAGGCAAAGTGTCAGACTTGGTAAAACCTAGAGAAAGAACAAATTTCCGAATGGCTTCGGGAACTATTCCTCTTCTACGTAATCCTTCTAGAGTTGGAAGTCTAGGATCATCAAATCCTGATACTTTTCCTTCCTCTACTAGAGGTTTTAGCACTCTTTTGGATACTGGCATTCCTTCAAACTCTAGCCTTGAAAACTCTAACATCTTTGGTTTACGCATATTCAGTTTATCTAAAAGTGTATAGTAAAGTTCAGTTCGTAATTCGTATTCTTTAGTTCTAAACGCATGAGTGATTCCGTCAATACTGTCTTCAACGGCTACTGCCAAGTCATAGTTTGGCCACACCCTGTATTTGTCCTTGTGGATTGGGTGTGGTTCATCTATTATCCTAAACAAAGTTGGATCTCGCATGACTGTATTCTCTGAACTCATATCTCCTCTGAATCTGACTATGGCTTCGCCTGGTTTGAATTTGTCAAACATTTTATTCCAACGGGTATTATTCTGATCAAGATTTCCTGCTCTGCACTTGCATGATACCATTCCTCTCCTATTCTTGCTAATTGTTTCCTTATCACATGTACATACATATGCGTGATCTAAATCAATAAGCTCTTTACCTTTCTTGTAAATTATCTCCATGTCATCCGAGGTATTTTTTATGAGATCATATTTTACATCCAGCCAGTCCAGACCGACTTTTATTGCTGCATAATATTCTAGACGTTCTTTTTCTGGATTTGTATCATCAAATCTTAGAATGAGTTTTCCTCCATACATCTTTGCATATTCTTCATCAATAATTGATGCCTTTGCATGGCCAATGTGAGGATAGCCATTAGGCTCTGGAGGAAAACGTGTGATCACATTACCTTGCTCTGCATCTTCAAGTGGGGGAAGTCCAACTCTCTCATGTTTTGGTTTTAATACCAACAGCTCAGCATACTTGCTCGTAAGTTCTTCTCTTTGCGATTCTATTGATAATTTGTTAACATCAATTACTGCCTGCGAAATAAGTGGGATGACATCTTTTATTCTAGAGCGAAGTTCTGGTTTTGTACCGATCACTTTGGATATGATCGAGTCGTTTCTAGTTTTTCCGTCATGTTCAGATGCATTAAGAAGGGCAATTCCTCGAATTATCCTTTTTAACTCGTCATCCAATTAAAGACTCCTCTCTACCACAAAATCAAGCAAAGAGAGTAACTCATTTTTTGCAGGTCCATCGTATATTGATATGGATTTCTTGGCTGCATTAGAGTGATATGCTGCCTTTTGTTTTATTATGTCATCTATTCCTAGCGAAGAAATTATGGAGATTGCTCGTTCTACCTCACTTTTTGAAACAGATGAATTACCAAATGCATTAAGAATTATTTTCCTCTCTTGATTGCCAGCTTTTTTAATTGCCATCAAAATTGGTAATGATTTTTTTCCTTCTCTGATGTCATTTCCCACAGGTTTTTTTGTAATCTTTGGATCTCCTATTACTCCAATCAAATCATCAATTATCTGAAAAGCAATTCCCAAGTTTCTTCCAAATGTAGACAATCTTACTACGTCTGAAAATTTTTTCTTTGCTGATATTGCCCCCATTGCACAAGATGCTACAAATAATGATGATGTTTTTTTCTCAATCATTTTTATGTACTGATTTTCATTTGGTATTTTACTTGATTTTGCCATGCTTATGTCAAGTGTCTGACCCTCACACACATCAGTACATGCCTTTGCTAATGTAGCAACAAGATTCAAACCAACGTCTTCTGACTTGTGAAGGTACGGTTTTGAAATGGTTTCAAATGCTCTTGAAAACAACAAGTCTCCTGCAAGAATCCCAATTGGTGTCCCAAATCTCATGTGAACTGTAGGCACACCATGTCTGACCTCATCATTATCCATGATGTCATCATGTACTAGCGTAAAATTATGCACCATTTCAATTGCAGCCGCAGCAGGTATTGCTTGTTTTGCGGTTCCTCCTAAAAGTTGGCAACTCTTTATGACCATGTATGGTCTTAGTCTTTTCCCTCCATGATCGATCAAGTAGCTTGCTGCGTGATACAGATCCTTTGGTTCCCCAGAAAGTCTAGTTAAAAGAAATGAATCTATCTTGGACGCTGTTTCTGCAAGTTTTTCTAACTTCATTCTTTTTTTAGCTCCCACTTGTGGTCTGGAAAATGATGCTTTAACGACGCTTCTAGTTTATTTTTAAGACCGTCTTTATTCCACATCTTGAGAATTTCCTTGTGTCTATCACTAATATTGTGACTAGATTCAGATAGAAAATACAACGCAACTAGCATCCATGGGCAGAAAATCTGAGGTGTTTTTTTAATCTCTGATAATATTTGTTCTAGAGTAACCCATCTAATATCTGAAATTTCGTCTTTTACAAGTTTTATTTTTGAAGGATCATCTAATATTCCAATTAATGTACCACAAATTTCATTTTCTGATCCAATGTCTTTGTAAGGTACATGATACTCAAACTTGTACAGATAGTCTAGTTTGCATGTAACTCCCAATTCCTCTGGCAGTCTTCTTTCTGCGGACGAGACGTAATTCTCGGACTGTCTTGGGTGACTTGCCACGGTTCCATCCCAGTCTCCTGGCCACAACATCTTGCTCATGCTTCGTCGCGTAAGCAAAAGTTGTCCTTCTTTATTGAACAAAAATATAGTAAAAGCTCTATGAAGTTTTCCATTTGGCAAATGGCATTTTACCTTTTCCTCAGTCCCTGTTTGGTTATCAGTATTATCTACAAGAATAAGATGTTCCATAATCATCCTCTAAATATCGTTCCCTCAAAACTCTTACCATTTATCGCATTTGTTATTCTCTTTGGAGTGTTTCCATTTACAAAGAATACGTCTGTTCCATTTTTTGATATGTTAAATGCCTCTTTTATTTTACGAGACATTCCTCCAGTGACATCCATTGATACTTTTGAAGTAATTGGTTTCTCTTCTGTAATCTCACTCAAGAGTCTCCTGCTTTTCATATCTGAATATACTCCATCAACATTGGTGACAAAAATTGCAAGACGAGGATGTAATAATTTAGAAAGAATTCCCATGATTCTATCTCCTGATAAAATGTAAAACTTGTTTTTTCCAAACCACATGACATCCCCATAAGAAATTGGCATTAGTCCTGTCTTTGCAATCTTGGGAATTTCTTTAACTTTCTTGACTAGAGGTTTGTCGCCTATCATAAAATCGCCAGGCGGTAAGCAATATGGGTTTAAACCTGATTCTAGAAATGATTCTAGTATGATATTGTTTAGTTCTACCATGGAACCTTTAACGGCAGAAACTCCTTTGGCTTCATGTCTTTGCGGTTTTGTATGCATATCGTATTTTACAGACCAATAATGCCCAAAGGATCCTCCTCCATGTACTATGACAAGTGGTTCGTTTACATTTTTGAGGCTTGTAGCAATTCTTTTTATTGAATTTCTATTTGGGGTCAATGGTTTTTCCTTGTTAGTAATTATTGAACCTCCAAGCTTCATCAAGATCATGATTTTTAACAATGCTATGGACGGTTTTAAAAAGTATCTCACTGAAATAGTGATGTGATTCTTTGACTAATACGGTAATGTAGTTACTTCACTTTTAGATGATATATGTAAACTGAAGAATTTCTGATCCGAACGAATTCTAGCATCTCTATGTATACCTGAGTCCACTATAGTCTATTTTTGCTATGAAACAATCTGAAATTTTTCTCAAGTTGTCAAGTGTATCTTTTTTGTTGAAATCATCAACAAGAGAAATTATGCATCCGCCTCCCCCAGCTCCTGTTATCTTTGCGCCATGCGATGTTTTTTTTGCCTCTTTGACCAAGGAATCTATTTTTTCTGTAGAGACTCCTATCTGTTTTAATAAATCATGATTTTTTAGCATTAGAGAACCTAGTTTGTTCAGGTTATTTTCTTTCAAAGATGTTATTGCATTATTGACTATGTCAATTTCTTCATTACATAATTTATTGAAAAGATCTTTGTTTTCTTCTTTAAAATTCCTGACTTGTCTTACAACATCTTGTGTATCATGAACTTGTGCAGAGTTTGATATTATGAAATCCAAATCATTTCTTGATGGAATATCCTGAAATCCATTCTTTAGGTCATATGATACCAGTCCACCAAATGTCGAAACTGATGAATCAGCTCCCGAGTTTTGTTCAAATACGGTACGTTCTGCTTGTATGGCTATTTTCATTACATCATCTTTTGATAATTTGTGAAATAACCCATTAACTGAAGCTGTAACTGCTACACAAGCAGCCGATGACGAGCCAAGTCCTACTCCTGGAGGTATTTCTGATTCTACAACTATTTCTATGCCTTGGTCTACAAAATTTCCCTCTATTGCTTTTTGTGCTATGTAAAAGAAAGGTTTCATAAATTTCTGTTGTACATTTTCTAAATTATTTAATGAATTTAGATCCATCACTGATTCTCCCAAAGAAGATTTTATTCTGATTATTTTATCGTCCACAAATTGTGATGTGGCAGTTATTCTCTTGTCTATGGAGCATAATATGGCCTTGATGCCATATACTACAAAATGTTCTCCAAAAAGAATAATTTTTCCAGGAGCGGATGCAACCGATTTCATGAAAATACTATCGACGCATATCCTACCACTGAACTCTTGTCGCCTGCTATGTCCCCGCTAGTAGCATACTTGATCAAGGTTCCCTTGGTTGCTCCTAATTCCTTGCAAGCTATCATGGTGGATGCAATCGCTCCATAACCACACACACTAATCTGTTTTTCTTGTAATGTGCTATAAAATCTGTCTATATCTAAGTCAAATATTGTATCTATCAGAGATTTGTCTTGTTCATGCGCAAAATCGTTTGGTTCGTAATGAGTAAAATCTGAAGAACCAATTATTATGACATTCCTAGTTTTTGCAATTGTCGCTATGGACTTGCCAATTTCAATTGCAGTATTATGACTCTGATCAATTAAGATTATGGGCAGAATCTTGAATTTATGAGAAAATATTTCTTGGAGCATTGGGAGTTGTACCTCTAAACAATGATCTCTTGTATGAGAAAAAGAATCAAACTCTATCAACTTTGAAACCTTATTGATCTCAATTGCAGACTCGGTATCCACTTCGATGTCTCCAATGGGTGTTTTCCATATTCCCTCCTTCATCACTGCAATGTCTCGGCCTATCCCCCAATGGTTTGGTCCTATGATTACAACAAGATCAGGTTTCTGAGATGATATGGCATAGTATGAATCGGCAGCTATTGGACCAGAGTATTCATATCCTGCATGTGGACATATGACACCAATAATTTTCTTATCATGTGGTGAAGGTGGTAACTTACCTGGACCATATCTGTGCAAAAAACAATTTCTTATGCTTGATTTAAGTTCTTGAGTTGTTTTTGGATAGAACATCCCAGCAACAGCTGGTGTCCTTACCTGCATTGTGTTATTGCCTCTGTGTTCTCATTCTTTGAGGGGGCATCCTTTCGGACTCTTCCTCTAATTCTTCTTCTGTTATTTTGGTTTCAAAGTCATCTATTTGATATTTCATAGATTCTGCATTTTTTAATTTGCCTTTTTGCATCAGTATCTCTCTTGCTAAAAGCCAATAGGTAGCAGCTAGAGATTTTCTTCCTCTATTGTTTGCTGGAATTACCAAATCAATTTTAGATGTAACATTATCTGTATTGGAAATACCTATCACTGGAATTCCTGCATTGGTCGCTTCTACAACTGCTTGTTCGTCTACTTGTGGATCTGAAATAAAAACTAATTCTGGTTCTCTATAGTATGGTAATGATGGGTTTGTTAGGGTTCCAGGCATAAATCTTCCAAGCATGGGAGTTGCACCGGTAACCTCACAAAATTTCTCAACAGGTGTGCTGGCATATTCTCTACCTGAGCAAACTAGGATTTTTGTTATGTCTGCCCTGTTGATGAATTTGGCAGCTGTTTGGATTCTAGATAATGTTTTCTTACTATCAATAATGTAAAGACCTTCGTTTGTTGCCTTGGTAACAAATGGAGTCATGAATTTTGTTTTTACCTGAGTGCCTACCCTTATTCCAGTAGACAATACGTATTTCTCCATATGTTCAAAATCTTCTTGTTTGCTCATTCTGTGTTTCTAAATCTCGGCCATTCCACGTATTAAATCATACTCTGAAAGTCGTATCAGTTCATTAAGTTTGGCCATTCTTTCTCCACCTAATATGCCAGCTTTGAGCATCTTTGATTTGGTAGCAATCCCGATATGTGATATGTGAGAATCTGTCGATTCACCAGATCGATGGGAAGTGATTAGTTTTACATTGTTATTGTTTGCTTCTTTGGCAAATTCAAGTGCATCATAAAGACTTCCTGCCTGATTTACTTTCAATATTGCTCCACTACAAGCTCTTATTTTTACTGCTTTTTTGAGAATTTTTGTATTTGTTACCAGTAAATCATCACCAGTTATGAGAACGCGAGGGAATTTTTTAGTCAAGATTGCCATATCTGCAAAAGCTTCTTCATGAACCGCATCTTCTGCGTAAACAAGTTTGTATTTCTTTATTATGCCAGACGCAAACTCGATCTGTTTTTCCGGAGTATTTTCAAAACCTGCTCTATCGTATACGTATTTCTTTTTCTTTTCATTCCACTGTGTGGAGGAAGCAAAATCTACTCCCAGTGAAACTTCCCTTCCTAATGTAAAACCTAGTTGTTCACAAGCTTTTGCAGATATTTCTAAAGCTTCGTCGTTTTTTAATTTGGGAGCCCAACCGCCTTCATCTCCCCTTCCATTTGTAAAACCTGGATCCTTTTTTGCTAGAATTTTTCCTACTTCTTTGTGTACCATCAAGTTAACCTCTATTGCATCACGAACAGTTTTGGAACCTATGGCACAAACTAAAATTTCTTGAATATCCGGTGTACCTGGCCCCGCATGTGCTCCTCCTCCTAGGATATTTCCAAGGGGAAATGGATATCTAAAAGTTGAATCTTTTGCCAGCAACTTGAACATTGGTACCTGTAATGATTTTGAGGCTGATTCAATTGATGCAATAGTTAATGCAAATGCCAGTGAACCGCCTACTTTTGAATAATTTGGAGTTGAATCAATTTCTCTTAGGGTTTCATGAATTACTTTTAGATTGGATGGATCAAGACCTACAAACTTTCTTGCATTCTTTTTTAAGATGTCAAGGCTCTTTTCTGGTTTATTCTGAGGAAAGCTCTGTGCTTCATGTTTCCCAACACTTGCTCCTGATGGAGCGCAGACTCGTCCTATGTATTGGTTATCTGATATTACGTCGACTTCTATGGTTTGACTTCCTCTGCTGTTGTAAAGTATCCTGCCTTCGATGGATGTAATCAGAGGCATTCTATTCTAATTCAGATCTTACTTCTTGCTCTCTTCTTCTGATTGCTTCGTAAAATGGAATGACCTGATGAATTGTCTCAACTGATGTTAATATCATTGCTCTACAACAATATCTTTTAAAACCAAAAGAATCTAAAACTTTTCCTGGATCCTCGCCGCTTTTAACACGATTCTGATATTCCTTAAACTTGTCAGCAATCAAATTTCCACATGTAAAACATCTAACAGGGATGAGCACAGTCACAAAAAGTAATCAAGGCTTATAAAAACCATACATGGGTAAAACCAATTGCGGGAGTCGCCCAGCCTGGTCAAAGGCGCTAGCTTGAGGGGCTAGTATCTTAGGATTTCGTGGGTTCAAATCCCATCTCCCGCATTAATGATTTCAAGGCAATTGCATTGAATTGATTAAACAAATATTTTCATATGCTTACATACATCCTGTATTGTTATGGAAATTACTGTAAAACAAATGATGCAAATTGAAGAGAACGGGCATCAAATGGGATTTTTTAGAAAATTGATGATGGAAAATGCAGGTGCTATTACTGCAAGGCATATTGTTGAGTATTATCCTGATTTAACATCAAAAAAGATAACAGTATTTGCTGGATTAGGAAATAATGGCGGGGATGCTTTTGTTGTGGCCAGACACTTGGCAGCATTTGGATGTACTCCAACTGTCGTACTTTTAGGACATCCAGACAAGATAAAAACAGAAGAGGCACGATCAAACTGGAAAATTTTGGAGAAAATGAATTCTGTAAATCTTATACTTGCATCTGATGCTGATAAAATTGTTAACGATGCAGAAGTGATAGTGGATGGAATACTAGGAACTGGAATATCTGGAAAAGTTAGAGAACCATATTCATCAGCAATAGATGTGATAAATCAATCGAATGCTTTCAAATTATCTGTTGATGTTCCATCTGGTCTTGATCCAGACACGGGAATTGTAAATGACAAATGTGTAAAAGCTAATATCACTATAACTTTTCACAAGATGAAAATTGGGATGCCCAAAGGCCTAGACATGTGTGGCAAAATAATGGTAGAAAAAATAGGAATCCCGCCTGAAGCGGAGATTGGAGTATTGCTATGAAAGTGTATCAGCTTCAAGTTGGAAACATGCAAAATTTCACCTATGTTCTTGAAGATGAAGAGACAAAGGAATCTGTTATCATTGATCCCTCATGGGATCTAGAATTAGTGCTGGAAATCATAGAAAGAAACGATCTAAAAGTCAAATACATCATAAACACACATCATCATTTTGATCACACCATTGGAAATGATGCAATGGTACAACATACCAAATCTAAAATCTTGCAACACACGTCTTCAACTCTGAAAAACGATATACGCATATCTGATGGTGAAAAAATAATATTTGGAAAATCTGAACTTACTGTAATACATACTCCTGGGCATTCAAAAGATAGTATCTGTCTAGTTGGTGATGGGAAAATCTTTTCGGGTGATACACTTTTTGTGGGAAACTGTGGCAGAATTGATTTACCTGGAGGAAGCGCAAAAGAACTTTATCATAGCCTATTTGATATACTCTACAAACTTGATGATAACCTAATGTTGTATCCTGGACACAATTATGGAAGCTCTCCAAATTCAACTATAGGCAAAGAAAAAAAGACAAATCTTGTATTACAACCTAAAACAGAATTGGAGTTCTTGGATTTTATGGGCAGTGATTAGTCCTTGCAAGACATCGAAATACTTGGAAACAAGCAAAAGGGTTTAGAGTTCATAAAACAAACCGAACAAAAAAAATTCATTTTCTCTCTAGTGATATCTTATACTGAAACATCTGAAATACCTGGAATAACCATGGCTGGAGAACACCCCGATCTGATAAAATTTACAGGACCTGCCGATGCTGAATTCATTCACTATGGATATTGTAGAAGCATATCTGTAATTCCAA
>JABDBR010000016.1 GCA_013288545.1 Nitrososphaerota archaeon
TTTTCTTTTGCCAGTCTTTGCAACTCTTGGACTATATTTTGTATGCCAAACTCTTTTGCAGTGTCAAACAATGGTTTTTTGTGCATGTATGCAGCACAGGTCTCAGATAATGTTCCAGAACCCCCGCCAATTATTATCACACCATCCCCAGATAATGCATTAAGAAAGTCTCTTGCAAGTCCCATTCCACTTGGGATTACGATATCACAGTATTCATTTGCAAATGAAGGGTCACTTTGAGGTATGATTCCCACTGTGAGACCGCCTGCATCTTTTGCACCATGACATGCTGCTTTCATTACTCCATCCATTCCACCAGTTATCAAAACTGCACCTGATCTTGCAACTTCTGCCCCTGTTTCATAGGCAATCTTTGCAACTTCTGGCGTGATGCTGTTTCCGTTGTGCCCAATTATCAAAATCTGGATTTTCTTTGGCAATTAATCCAAAATGAGATATGAGCTAATAAAAATTGTATTTAGAAAATGGAAAAGAAAAGATACCTAATTTTAGGTACTTGTCTCTGTTTTTGGAGCACTTGAAGAAACTGTACTCACTGCAGGTTTTGTTGTAGTATCAGCCTTTTTCTTTCTAGGAGCACGTGGCTTTTTTACTTTGACTTCAGTACTTTTTGATTCGGATTTTACTTGTGGTTTTTGTTGCTGAGGCTTTTGTTGTTGTGGAGGTCTCTGACCTTGTGGTCTTTGTTGATTCTGTTGTGGCTTTTGACCTTGCTTTTGTTGTTGAGGTCTGTTACCTTGTTGAGGATGCTGACCTTGTGGTCTATTTCCCTGTTGAGGTTTTTGTTGTGGATGTTGTCCTTGTGGTCGTTGTCCCTGTTGTGGAGGTCTTTGTCCTTGTGGACGTTGTTGTCCCTGTTGTGGTCTGTTGCCTTGTTGTGGTCTTTGCTGATTTTGTTGTGGCTTTTGACCTGGTCTTTGTCCCTGTTGAGGTCTGTTACCCTGTTGTGGTTTCTGTCCAGGCTTTTGTCCTTGTTGTGGAGGTCTCTGACCTTGTGGTCTTTGTTGATTCTGTTGTGGCTTTTGACCTTGCTTTTGTTGTTGAGGTTTGTTATTTTGATTTGGTTTTTGTCCGTGATTTTTTACATTTGGACTAGCACCAGGAATTGGTCTCATTCTGCTCCAAAGTATACTCATTCTTGCACGATATCCTACACCATATTCTAGCTCATCTGGAACAAGTGTTGCAGGGTGGACAAATCCTTGACTTCGAATTGCCATTGCTCGTCTCATTGCAATATTTCTAACATAATCCCAGTCAACTGATTCAAATCCATCGACAGGACCTGTCAATACTCCATTGTGCATTGAAAACACTAATGCAGATACAATTGGTATTGCATAGTTGATGCTTGCAGGTGAATTGAGTTTCACTGGCATCAGTGGCATGTGATGGCTCCCTCTAGTATTTCCAGCTACGAGATGAGGATTGTTAAATGCAGCTCCTGCTTCCTCTGTTGCTGGAAAGTCTTTCTGGGTTCTAATTATACAAATTGGGTCGTCTTTTCCGACATATGTTCCTGCTATGTTGTGCAGTCTATCAGTTGATGCAGCCAATATTGGCTGGTTGTCCTTTGTGGTTACTGTAGATACTACATATCTTCCAGGATACATTAGAGCGGCTTCAAGTGTTGGCTTGTCTTCCCACATGTTTAGTGTGGCAATTTTGCCCTTTTCAACATCCATTACATTAATCCTGACACCTTTTGACAGGTTTTGGTTTACAATCAAACCTGTGTTGGATAGTGTATCTACAAACATTCTGTAGAAGGGATAGTTGAATGCACCAGGCTCTGTCTTGTCTGCTGCATAAATTGTGAATGCTTCATTTGGTCTTTCTTCGAATGTCATTTCTGCAACGCCAGGTCCCATGCCTTTTACGTTTCCAGAAAATGAATCCTTCAAGAGGTCTTGGCCTGCACCATAGAGTCCTTCGCTTTTGGCAACGCGTGTTGCAGCTTCAAATGCTCTCCATGCAAGTCCGTGAACTTGAGAATTGTTAACGCCCTTTGTGTGAGTCATGACAATGTGAATGTCATCACCACAATATCCGATATAGGAATCAATTAGGAGTCCTTTACCATCTTTTCTTACTTGGGGCTTTACAAGATTTTTTACTGCATTTAGTAGACCATCACTTGGTCTAGTATGTCCGCCGATTCCGCCGACATCAGCTTTGATTACTGTTACTGTAATTTTCATTATTTCTTGTGATCAAATAGTTCGATTTATACCATGTGAAAAAAATTGATCTAGCTGATCGAGTCAGAAAATAATTCAATTTTTGACCGAAAAAAATTCAAAAAATGAAAATGCTAATAAAGCCCTTCTCAAGTAACATCCTTCATGAGTACAGCAGCATCACGAAAACCTCACTTGAACATGATTGTCGTAGGACACATCGATAACGGCAAATCTACAACAATGGGTCACTTTCTAATGGAACTCGGCCTAGTAGATGAACGAACAATTGCCTCACATGCAGCCGAATCCGAGAAGACCGGAAAAGGTGACACTTTCAAATATGCATGGGTCATGGACAATATCAAAGACGAAAGAGAGAGAGGTATTACAATCGATTTAGCATTTCAAAAATTTGAATCACCAAAGTACTTCTTCACATTAATCGACGCACCAGGCCACAGAGACTTTATCAAAAACATGATCACAGGCGCCTCAGAGGCAGACTGTGCAGTTCTAGTCTTGTCAGCCAAAGAAGGTGAAACCGATACAGCAACCGCACCAGGTGGACAAGCAAGAGAACATGCTTTCTTACTTAGAACACTAGGTGTAGGACAACTAGTAGTAGCAATCAATAAAATGGATGATAGCAATTTCTCAGAAGCAGCATTCAAGGCCGCAAAAGAAAAGGCAGAAAAATTGTTAAAATCAGTAGGTTACAAACTTGAAAAAGTAGCAATCATTCCAGTATCAGGTTGGAAGGGTGATAACCTAGTAAAGAAGTCACCAAACATGCCATGGTGGACAGGCAAGTCATTATACGAAGCATTTGATGACTTTACAATGCCAGACAAGCCAACCGGAAAACCACTTAGAATTCCAATCCAAGACGTATACACAATCACCGGTGTAGGTACCGTCCCAGTAGGACGTGTAGAAACCGGAGTTGCAAAACCAGGTATGAAGATAGTTGTTATGCCATCAGGTGCAGTAGGAGAAATCAAGTCAATTGAAACCCACCACACTGAAATGCCATCTGCAGAACCAGGTGACAACATTGGATTCAACCTAAGAGGTATTGAAAAGAAGGATATCCACAGAGGCGATGTAATCGGAACAGCTGATTCACCACCAAATGTAGCAAAAGAATTCAGAGCACAGATTATAGTTATCCATCATCCAACAGCAATTGCACCTGGATACACACCAGTAATGCATGCACATACCGCTCAAGTTGCAGCAACCATAGTAGCATTTGAAGCAAAAATCAACCCACAGTCTGGTGCAATTGAAGAAGAAAATCCAAAGTTCTTAAAGGCAGGAGATTCTGCAATCGTTAGAATCAAGCCAGTAAGACCATTGTGCATCGAGACATTTGGTGAATTCCCAGAGATGGGAAGATTTGCTCTCAGAGACATGGGTGCAACAATTGCAGCAGGCATTGTAAAGGATATTACAGAGAAATACACCAAATAGGGACCTGAATGACACAGACAGCCCGAATCAAATTAACAAGCACAAGTCTATTGAGACTGGACGGGGTCTGCACTGAAATCAAGGGAATAGGTGAAAAGACAGGTGTCAAAGTAAAGGGTCCAACACCATTACCAGTAAAAACACTAAACGTTGTTACAAGAAAATCACCATGTGGTCAAGGTACAAACACATATGAAAAATGGGAAATGAGAATCCACAGACGAGTCATTGATCTTGGCGCAGATGATAGAGCGATAAGACAGCTCATGAGAATTAAAATTCCAAATGACGTTTACATTGAACTTACTTTGAAATAGATTTTGATAAAAATGTCTGAACCAACACCAGAAATACAAGCAGAAGAGAAGCAAACTAGCTTTAGCGTTTTCTATTCATGTATGCGTTGTGGAACACAAGTCTCCCAGTCCGAACTTACAAGACTGCCAGAAATAAAATGCATCTGTGGTTTTAGAGTATTTACCAAGGTCAGACCACCAGTAGTAAAAACAATAAAGGCGTTCTAGTAATTTCTTTTGCCGTTGTAACTATGCATGCGTTGCATGTGGGTTCGCATTGCTTCCATGCTTGGAAATTCTTGGTTGCACATTTTACAATCATATGCCTTGTTGCTGTGATATAGCTGCTGATGCTGCATGAGATATTCTTGTTGTCTAAATCTAGCATCGCAAATTTCACACTTGAATTTTTTGAAGATGTTCAATTCATCCCAACTTTGCCTTGTGAGAGTCCCAGCATTCCTTGCACAGTTGCCCATCTAGCACCCACTTTTTCTTTGGATTATATCTTATCATGCCAAGTTTTTTCCCGCAGACCTGACACGTTGCCCTTTGCGTCTTGAATGTAAGATCTTTTTTATCAAAACATGATTTACACAATAGACCAGTCATGTCCCACTGGTATCTTGGTTCCCATAAATCAGGAACATCTTTTTCTGTTCCACATGTAACACATTTTTGTCGCAAGCTGTGTTCATAGAACTTTTTCATCTGGGAGACATAACAATCGCCGCAAAGCTGGCCCTCTATCTGCCACTCGTTCTTTGGTTTATGCTTGTGGCTGGTTTCTTTTTTGCAGATCGTACATATGACATGTTTTTTGCCAAAGATATTCATGGTTTAAAATAAAACGAAATCCATTAAATAGTTATCATAAAGGAAAAGAGTTGAGAACCTCAAGTTCTCTAGAGGTTTATTGTCCCAGTGCTTCTTCGAGAAGCTGGCCTGCGCTTAACATTCCCTTTTGCTTTGCAATCTGTTCAATTTTTGCATATTGTTCAGCTGTAAAACAAACTGGCATTGAACGATCTTTCATGAATAACAAGAGCCTTTATGATTTTATATCCTTTTTGTTGATTTGCTTTGATCGTCAAGATCGATTTTTGTTACCTATTCCTTGAAGACATATTTGCGCTGTCCACGCAATTCTGGACTGCTTCCAACACCTACAAGTATAAACTCTTTTTTGCCTTCCAAGATATTCTGAGTTGGGCTGAGCTTGCTTTCATGTATTTGTTCATATTCTTCAAGTGACACCTTTCGCCTATCACCAATCTCTGCTTCAAGATTCATGTTCTTGACAATTTCCTTGTATGCTGGCATGATGACACCGCTGAAGACCATTGCACTGCTTCCACTTCCATATGAGCCAAACCCAAATCTTTTTCCTTCAAGGTCAGTACCCTTTTGGAATTCAAACTCCATGCAGCTTCTAAAGCCCATGTAAAGTGAAGCAGTGTAAAGATTTCCTACCATGCTTGATGCAATAAGTGAGCTTGCAAGTTTAGAATCATATGCCTCTTGGAATTCATCAGTCATGGTAAATCGTTTAGTAAACTCGTGGTCTTTTTGCATAAATTCCTCGTCTGCAAGTATTGATTCTATTGTACCGCGTGGGTCTTTTGGAACTGGTTCTTGCATTCCCATTTTTTCAATAATTCCTTTCCAGCGAGGCAAGCTTCTCCACTCATGTCGTAGCAAATAGGTTAGTGCTTTTTTGCCCATGTTGCTGTATGGAAGATGCATGTTGACAAAATCAATGTAATCAAGAATTGTTTCGCCTTCCTTTAGTTTTATTATTCCAGTTGATAGTGCTTTATCCTTGTATGCCATCAATGCCTTTTTCACCTGTATCATGTAAAGCAAGTTGGAATACTGGCCGTTTACAATTGGAGTCTCTTTTCCAAATGGCCTATAGAAATCATATTCATTTTTAATTGAAGTTGATGTGACCTTTGGATCAAAAGTCATCAATCTTGGGACATCATTTAGAAGCATTGCAACAGCACCTGCACCCTGGGTGTACTCACCGCTTGAGCCAAGATCATATTTTGCTATATCAGATACAACAACTATGGCAGACTTGCCTTCTGCCTCCCCTGCCCTAATCCAGTTAGCATTATCATACAAAGCGTAAGAACCGCTGACACATGCAAACTTGCATTCAATTCCACCACAGTGTCCAAAGGAATCATTTCCATAAACTTGCTCAAGCATGCCAATGACATACGAGTTCATTGCTTTTGATTCATCAAGTGATGATTCTGTTGCAACATACAGCCTACCGACATCTTTTGGAGCAATCTTGTTTCTCTCCATGATTCTAAGACAGGCGTTTGCTGCCATGCATGCTGGGTCTTGATTAGTATCTACGATAGCCATTTTTGATACACCAAGGCCTCGTTGTAGTTTATCCGGGTCCATACCACGAGCTTTAGCAAAGTCTCTTGCATCTACAAACAGTTTTGGAATGTAGATGGCAATGTCATCTATACCTGCGGCCAATAGCTTCTGCTTTGCAATTGCAGATATAAGGATTTTGAGGGTCAATATTGATCTCAAAGATTGATAATTTTTATTACATTATGGCAAAATGTGTGAGATCTCTTATGATTTTAGCTTGGATTTGAATAAACCATCAAAAACATCATAGGGCTGCGCGCCTACGATTTTTGTCACAGACCTGTCAGGTGCTATTATGAAAAAGTCAGGCGTTCCAGTAAGGCCAAGATTCTTGGCGTCTGAAAGGCTGCCCTGGACCGTGGAAATATACCTTGACTGGGTCATGCATTGTCCAAACTGGGTAGCGTTCAGTTCCACGTCTTTTGCAAATGCACGCAAGTTGGCAGATGACGCCCAACCGGTATTTTCACCATTCCAGTTGTTGTATAATGCATCATGATATTCCCAAAACTTGCCCTGTTCTTGTGCACAGTGTGCAGCATGAGCCGCATTTACAGAGTCTTGCCCAATTATGACAAAATCTTTGAAGACCATGCGTACCTTTCCTGTATTGATATAATTTTTGACAATGTCAGGCTCTGTCGTGTGATAAAACTGGTTGCAGTAAAAGCATTGGTAGTCCCCAAACTCTATCATTGTAATTGGTGCATTATCAGAACCAAGTATGGGTGATGTGTTGTCAATTAACAGATTCATCGCGGCTTTTTGAGTTGTATCATTTTGTGATGGAATTTTCCCAAGAGAGGCATCTTGTTGTGTATTTGCAGTCAGAGGATTTTGAAAACCATGTCCAAATACCAAGATTACAACAACAATAGCAGCAACAGCACCGATCCCAATCCCTATTGATGGGAGATGAACTTTCAAGAATTGGATTAATCACTACAGATTATTTAGTTCTTGTCAAAGGGGTAAACCAAATAAATGGGATTTTTCATCATAGTATTGTGAAAAAGGTTTTTGTCAATGGCTATGGCTCCATCGGTAGCAGAATAGTCCAGTTCATAGCAGACGACAAGGATATTGAGGTAGTAGGAGTAGGCAAGTATTCTCCAGATGAAAAGGTGGTAGATGCCATATCACGAGGATTTCCAGTTTACGTACCAAAAGCAAAAATTGATTCTTTTAAAAATTATAAAATTTCTGGTGCCATAGAAGATGTGATATCTCAAAGTGATATAGTGATAGATGCAGCACCGGGTGGTGTTGGATATGCAAACAAGAAGACATTGTACGAGCCAAAAAATATCCGTGCAATTTTCCAGGGTGGTGAAAAAATTGGAGGTGAAGAATCAGTTGCAAGCTTGATCTTCAACTCTCGTGTAAATTACGAAAAGGCATTTGATTCAAAATATGTCATGCAAGGAAGCTGCAATGTCACAGGAATGGGAAGAATACTCCAGCCACTAAAGGAAAGGTATGGAAAAAAACTCAAACGATTTGATGCAACACTATTAAGAAGATGGGCAGACCTTGAGGATTCAAAGACCCAGGTAAAAGACTCTGTAGAGTGGACCAGAAACCCACATCACAACGAGGATGTCAAAAGTTACATGGGTGCAGATACACCATTATTCATCCGAGCCCTCAAAGTTCCAACAAGACAAATGCATGTGCACCTGATGGACATTCGTTTTGATGGTCCTGCACCAAGTGCACAAGAAATTCTAGACTTGTACAAAAATGAGTATGGTGTTGCAACACTATACAATGCAAAGGGAACCAAAGACATTCGAGATTATGCAGAATCTATAAAATTCAATTTCAAGGATACCAACATGATTCACATCCATGCTGATGTAATTGATGTTCAAGATGATATTGTGAAGATTACCTATTCTGATGATCAAACCGGTATTGTAGTACCTGAGAATCATCTTTTGATGCAAGCAATGTTGTTTAAGAGAAAAAGAGACGAGGCATTCAAACATACTGAGGAACTATTCCACATGGAAGAAAAGAAAAAACTTCTCCAAGAGCATTTTTCAAAAAAATAACACATCATGATAAATTCAAAGAAAGTGTTTTCAGGCACAATACGATGTGAACTTATAAAAGAGACACTGTACAAGAACCCATACACAACAATTTGTTCTCAATAAAATCTGAATATTTATCGACGAGTTTGGAATCGATATCAAATACAAACTATAGAAACAGGTGTAAAAAATAATGGACACAAACTTGGTTTTAGATATTACAATACTTGTGATCTTGATTGGGTTATCAGGATTTTTTAGCGGATCAGAGATTGCATTAATCGGAATAAGCAGAGCCAAGGTCAATCAACTTGTAAAAGAAAAAGCAAAGGGCTCATCTTCGCTTTACAAACTAAAATCCAACCCAAGCAAGATGCTTGCAACGCTAAATCTTGGAACAAACTTGGTAAGCGTAGGATCATCTGCACTTGCAACCCAGGTTTCCTTGGGGTTATTTGGTGACAATGGACTTGCAATAGCTATTGGTGTCATGACATTTGTGCTCTTGGTATTCGGAGAGATCACACCAAAATCATACTGTAATGCAAATGCAATCAAGATATCACTAAAGGTTAGCCGAATTTTGCTTGTGTTTAGCTATGTGTTTTATCCATTTGTGATACTTTTTGAAAAGATTACAAATGCAATACTAAAACTGGTCGGAAGTTCACACCAACCGCCACCTATTACAGAACAAGAAATTTACAGTGTAATTGAACAGGGCCTTGAAGACAAGGCGTTGCACAAACATGAACGTGAACTTGTCCACGGGGCATTAAAGTTTGATGATATAGTAATTCGAGCTGTCATGACTCCAAGAACAAAGATGTTCATGCTTCCAGCAAAGATGATTTTATTTGATGCAATGCCACTGATAAGCAAGAGTGGTTACTCTAGAATTCCACTTTACAAAGATACAACAGACCAGATTGTAGGCATACTAAATGTAAGAGACCTGTTAAAAAATTTGGAAAGAGATGAAAAAATTATAACACTTGAATCACTTGGTAGAAAACCAATTTTTGTATCACAAGAACAGCGAATCAGCAAGCTATTACGCGAGATGCAAGGAAGGCAGACCCACATTGCAATTGTAGTAGATGAGTTTGGAGGAGTGGAAGGGTGTGTCACACTTGAAGACCTGTTAGAAGAAATTGTGGGTGAGATAATGGATGAAACTGATATGGAGGAGCTCAACTTTAAGATGCTTGATAAAAACACAATGCTTGCAAGCGGAGAAGTTGAGATTGATACAGTAAACGAAATACTCAAGTCAGATATTCCACAAGGTGAGGATTATTCCACTTTGAGCGGCTTGTTGCATGACAAATTAAAAGATATTCCAAGGGCAGGCGACAGAGTGGTTATAGAATCAGTCAAGATGACAGTTGAAGAGGCAGTAAATAATCAAGCAACTCGCATAAAGATAGAAAAAATGTCGAACAGCTAGACTCAGGTTCTTGGCGGAATTGCAAACTTGTTTTGCGGGTTTTTGTGGTAATCCACAGGAATGCTAGAATCTTTCTGGCGTCCTGTAAGTATACCTACAACAGTTTCATCTTTTTTGATTATTCCTTCACCGATTAATTTTTTCACACCAGCTGGAACTGCACCAGATGCCATTTCACAGTCAAATCCATTTAGTCCAACAAGTGCCATTCCATCAAGCATCTCAGCGTCTGATACCTGGGTTACCACACCGTTTGTAAAGTCAAGCGCCCGTAGTCCCTTTATAATATTGGCAGGCTTTGCAATCTGGATTGCAGTAGCTTTGGTCTTTGGCCTAATGTTGTTTTTATCCATGTATTCATAGTATCTCTTGATAAGATCAGTATCAGAGTTTCCCTTGTTCCATCTTAGTTCAGTATTTTCAAATTTTCCATTGTACAAATTGTATAAAGTATTTGCACCTTCAGAGTTTACAACAGCAAGACGAGGAATTTTTTTTATCCACCCCCATTCGTATAGTTCCATGAGTGCTTTGCCACAACTTGATGTATTTCCAAGCGCCCCTCCAGGATAAACTATCCAGTCCGGAGGATTCCAGTCTAAAAACTCCAAGGCTCTAAAAACAATTGTTTTTTGTCCCTCTATTCTAAATGGATTTACAGAGTTGACAGTGTATCCGCCTTTCTGTCCTGCCTGTTTTAGTGAAGCAGTCAATGCATCATCAAAATTTCCTTTAATTTCTACCACCTGTGCACCAAACTGAAATGCCTGACTGAGTTTTCCAGGTGCAACTTCTCCTGCAGGTATGTATACATCACAATCCATGTTTTCGTTTGCAGCATACATTGCAGCAGATGCAGATGTGTTTCCAGTTGATGCACATATTATTTTCTTGATCTTGACAAGTTTTGCATGTGTCACAGCAGTTGTCATACCATTGTCTTTGAATGAACCACTTGGATTGTATCCCTCTGGCTGCAACCACAGATTCTGAAGTCCAACATATTGTGAAACCCGTGACATGTGATATGGCTTTGAGAGCCTACCTTCTGCACCATCAAGTGAAACTAGATATTTTGAGCACTGGTCAATGTCTTCAGTGTCAATCTGGCAAAAATTTAGTAGCTCACGAAAACGCCATACGCCACTTTCATTGAAAATATTATTAGAGTGATTTCTGCGTTTGTAAAAAACTTCTTTTAGTGAAGATGATGGAGCAGAACTATATTTTACATCAAGCAAGTGACCTTTTTCACATTCAATCCGGGTGTCAGTTACAGGATATTGTAGACCACATGTTGGATTGACGCATTTTAGATATGCCTGCGACTGCATTATGCAAAATTTAGTTGGTTCGTATTTAAATCTAAAGAATTTGTATTTTAGACCAAAACCACTGGAACGATATGAAAACTAGATTATTTTTTTGGTCCTGAGCGCATGTGAAAATTGATGCAACACTTGCATTCTTTTGAGATACATTCGTCTTCTGACACATGTCCGCAAATGCCGCATTCACAATGAGTTTGCATATTTCTTCTGAGAATTAATTGCATTTAACCAATATGAGGGTTCTCGTATGGTATCAGGGTTATTTTTTGGATTTTTTGGGTTTCTCAGACGGCTTTTTTGAGGTCTTGGCCTTGTCTTCCATGTGTTTTGCTTTTGCCTCCTCAGTCTCCTTGCTCTTTTCATCTACGGCCTTCATGACTGCCTGAATCAGGCCATCCAGATCACTGTCAGAAACTGGAGGTTCAACAGCAGCTGCTATCTGAGTGATTGTATTTGATATGGCAGAGCTAACTTCGTCAAAGCTTTCTGGATCCTCGTATGCTGCATTGTATAGTGCCTTGAGCCTCCTTACGTCAGAAAGTACCTGATCGGTCAATGTTAAACGGTATTTTTTACCATTTATGGTAATTTCCTGACTTATCATGCATGGACTCGCCATCATGCTTTCATAAAGTTTTCTGTAAAAACGAACAATTGTTCAGACTTATGCCTATTTTTCACGTTAATCAAGGTCATGAGTCAGACATGTTTTTCCAGCATATGATTGACATGATACATTTTTTCGGATCAAAGAATAGTCTATGCTGCATGATTTTGAGCCCGTAATATTTTTCATAATAGCAATTTTATAGAATAATTTTCCGTATCAATTGTCAATAATTGCTAAATATGTTGCAAACATACCATATGCGTAACATGCATGACACATCAAAAACAACAAAGGGTTCAATGCAATGAGTAATTTGCTCATAGATGCTGATAAACAAATTGCAATAAAAATAGCAGCAAGATTTCTCGAACAACATCATTCAGTCACAGCATATCATGCAAGTTTTCAAGGTGACTATTGGCTTGTAACTGCGAGGGTTGGACTGTTTCCAGAACAAATTAGAAAAGTAAGAATAGATGCCAAGAATGGAAAGATCATAGATTATACCTAGTTTTATGATTCATCCATGAGATTGGTTTTCTACCAGTATAAAGTAGAATTAAATCTCGTACACATGAAAAAATTCATCTAAACAAAAACAATTCGTATTTTAAATTAAAAATTATTTGACGTCTAGTAACTATACATTACAAACAACTTATTTTCACAAATGGAAATAGTGTAAAAATTCTAGTTTCCAAATTTGGAATATAGAAGATTATACCAGTAAATTATTCCAGAGAGTTTATTTCATTCTTTCATTATTTTTGCATAATGAGTATTGGCATGCAGAGATACCAGAAAAGGCTGTGTGCACAATGTGGAAAACCCAAGGAAAATGAAAACTATACAATATGGTGTAAATCATGCACTATCCAAAATAGAAAAACTCACACAATGAGTTTGCTTGAGTGATGAACCCACAAATCCATGGTTCTCTACAAGACATCTTTAATCAGGTTTGATACTGGAATATTTTATACACGTATCAAATAATGAACGATAACTTTTGTACCACGCCTCCAGATTCTTGTCAAATTAATAGATTTTAACAGTAAAGAACACCTGATTAAAAGAACAATTACCTGAGATCTGATGAATAAAGTGTTGACAAGAAAAATTCCAAGCAAAGCAGAGCGATATTTTTCAACAGGCATAAGCATGATCACATCAAGAGGTCCACAAGGTCCCAATATCATGGCAGCAGAATGGGTAATACAAATTTCATACAGCCCAGTGTTAATTGCAGTTTTCATCCACAATGGATCGTATACAATCAAGAACATAGAGAAAACAAAAGAGTTTGGAGTAAATGTAGCATCTCAAGGACAGACGACTGAAGTAAGTGTAGCTGGAGGTTATTCTGGATCAGAGATAGATAAACTAAAAATAAAAAATGTTTTCAAGATATCACAACCGCATAAAATCAAAACACCAATGATTGCAGATTGTACCATAAATGCAGAGTGTAAACTAGTCAGAAAAGAAAAACTAGGTGACCATGTCATGCTGGTAGGAAAAGTAGTCCACATAGAATATGATGACACCAAAAGTCCGCTGTTGTATCACAAAGGAAGATATTTTGGCCTACACTCTACAATAGAGCATGACAGAAAAGAAGTTCTAGTAAGCAAGAATACATTAGAATTTTTTAAAAATCTGGCACAAGGAAAATTTGTTCTAAAATGTGTCGGAGTACTGGTAGAATCAAAGGATGCGGTTCTAGTCATCAAGTGGCCAAAGACAGCATATGAAACAATACCATTAGCCATACCACCTCAAGGTAAGAATCAGAGAGACTACCTCACAAGACATCTAAATAATATGAAATTGCAGATCACGGTAGAAAATGAACCAATCATGAAGAGACTTGTTTTAAAAAATGGAACCGAAATTCAGAGAGTAAATTTCGTATTGTTCAAAGGGAAAAGCAAAAAACAGACAAGAGAACATACATGGAAGCCAAAAAATGATGAAATTATTTCAAACTTGATTTAGATTGTAATGTAATCTAATGCAACAGCATCAGCTAGTAGTGACGCATGTCTTGAGTTTATGATATAGCCATTTTTTATATCAGTAGTTGGGACCCACCTATTTGTAGAACTGTAATGTCTTTTTTCCTTCATCTCTTTTTCAATGTCATGTAGGTCGCATTCTCCTTCTTCTATTTGCTGTGTGTTGATGTGTTTTATTGTGATGAGTATCTTCTTTACTTTGACTCGTACCCCAAATCTCCAAATGTGGTCAGAGGTATCATCTTCAACTTCAAGCAATTTTAGTTTTATTTCTTTTGTGCCAAGTGCATCCCTGCTTACCAGGCTGCGCTCATCTACAAAATCTTCAAAGCTCATTATTTGATATTTACATTATCGCATTAAAGAAGTATTCGATCTATTTTCTACTGGGTTTTTTAACAAAAGGCATAGACCCAGACTCTAGTTTCAAAGGGTGCCTCTTCCCCTCTGACATGGCATAAGTATCACCATCATAAGTACAGATAAAATCAGTTACAGGATATTTTTCATCCCAAATTTTAAAATATTCCCTAAGCTCGCGGTGTTCATATTTTCCTGTACCTATCCTCTTTTTAGATGAAAATTTGAATGCGACAATCATCTTTCTTGTCTGATATAGTTCAAACGTATGTATCCATTTCAGACAGCGCTGTATCTGATCAAACGGTACCCTCAAAGTTGTATTTGTACCAGATTTTGCTTCTATGGTATAAATGACATTTTCCCTAGTGCTTACTGCCAAAATGTCAGGCAATCCAACGCTTGGAGATCCAAGCCTAAAGGCCTTCCAGCTCTCAACAGCGTTGAATCGCTTGACAAGCGTATCTTCCCAGTTGTAACCCCTCTGCCTTCTGGTTCTGGCTATGCGCTGATTAGTTTTTTTACTGTTTTTTTTACGCTGAACTATTTTTACATCATTAAATTCTGGTTGTTCAATAGATGCCACTTTACTTCTAATTCGATAAAATGAGTTTGTAGATATAGGCTAGGTGGTAATTATACTAACACCTAGGTGCCTATTTTTTACAACAACATGTCACAAAGTAACAAATCATATTTTAAAAACTAACAAAACTCTGCCTCAGCATTAATATGTCATCATGCCAATAATGGCATCATGTCAGCAAATGACAACCAGATAACATACTTGAAATACAAAGAATATGGCGATCTTCTAAAAGTAATTTTATATTCATCCCAGTCAGTTCTGGGGGCTGTACCTCTGGTGTATCATCTGAACACTAATGGTCAGAATATAATTTTCATACAGACAGGCGCAATAGGCGGAAACGTTATTCATTATCTAGTAAGTAATGGTCCCCCTGCAAAGAAATTCATAGAACTAAAGAGACTCACTGGAGACTATACTTTCGTAGAGAAAATTGGAACTGATGGAATGTCACTTTACATTCCAGTTTTAGAGTTGGAAAAATCAAACCTCAAGTTTCCTTAGATTATTTATTCACTCAATTTTAAAAACGAATTTTGGAGTGCCATCATAGCTACAATGTTCAAGAGTTAGATTTTGGCCAGGGTTTGGACGCGATGATCCAGACAGAGTACCAAATACTCGTATATTTTCTTCAAACTCTGCAATACAGAAGTTCTTCCCATCCTTGCTAGAAACTTCAACAAGTTTTGCATTCTTGGATATAGGCGTCCATACTACATCTCCAAAACATTTGTTGCAAAAATCACTTGGTGGCCATACCAAGTGCTGGCATTTTGTACAATTACTACACACAAAGTTGTTATTTTTTAGTTCATCTTCAAATTTTGTCATGACTCTAGCACCAGAACCGTAGATGAGGTAGAACCTGCTGACATGTTATGTACAAGGCCGGTTTTTGCATTGCTTACCTGTCTTTTTTCTGCCTTTCCAGTTAATTGTTGATAGATTTCAACGACTTGGGCAATTCCAGTTGCACCTAGTGGGTGTCCTGCACCAATCAGGCCACCTCTAGGATTTATCATCCTGTTGTCTGTATCATACAAGTCTCTGACAAACTTTGATCCTTGCCCCTTTTGACAGAACCCCATGTCTTCCAGCTCTATAATTTCACACACACTAAATGCATCATGCAGTTCAACAACATCCATATCATCAACAGTCTTGTTTGACATGCGATAAGCATCAGCAACTGCACTTTTTGTTGATTCCATTGATGCCAAGTCATTATTTTTTGTAAAACTTGCAGAGATTGTCTTCTGACCAATACCTGAAATCCAAATTGGTGTGTCGGTGAATTTTTTTGCTTTCTCTTCTGAGCAGACAACAATAGATGCTGCCCCATCACATGGCATGGAACAATCAAGCAGTCGTACATTTTCAGTCAAATTTTTAGAGGCCATGACATCATCAAATGAAAACGATTTTTCAAAATATGCAGACGGATTATCTAGTGCATTTTTGTGATTTTTGACCGACACATATGCAAGATCCTCAAGACTTGTGCCATATTTTCTCATATGTGCACTTGTAAACATGGATGACCAGAAAATTGGATGCACGTATTCCCCTCTTGTCATGTCCCAATTTAGTACAAGACCTGGGTTGTCTGCTTTATCTGCCCCCACAACAAGTGCAATATCTGCAAGTCCTGAAGATACATACGCATAAGCTGAGACAAGCGAGTTTGTGCCAGAGTTGCATAGGCTTTCAACAGAGTGGGATATTTTTGGTTTTATTCCAGATAATTCAGATATGATGTTTGCAAGATAATTTCGATTTGCGTTAGTTGATGTCAGTACCACATCAACATCATCTTGTCTGAGATTTTCTGCATTCTCAAATATTGGCCTAATTGCTGAGAGCATCATAGAATCAAGCGGTTTTTCAGTCTTGTTAAATTTAGTAATGCCTACTGCCGTGATTGCTACTTTTTTCATGACATATCACTTGCAAGAGTTTTAACAAGCAAATCAAAGGATTCTTTTACGGATTCCACTGGATTGAATTGAAGTATAGGCAAGTTTATTCCAGCCGCAATAAACTGCGGTATCTTCTTTCGTATATCTTCTGGAGTTCCACATACTGATAAAGAGTTCACCATTTCATCAGTTACAAACACATGGTTATCTTTCAAGCCATTTTTTTTATATTCTTCAAATATTGCAATTGTTTCTTTTTTGAATCCATTTGATGCCAGAAATTCACGATAAATTTCCCCCACTGAAACATAAAATGCAATAGTCTGTTTTGCACGATTGATCGCTTTCTCAGAATCATGAGATATACAGGTTATCAACTGGCACGTGATATCTATTTTTTTCTTGGACTGCATTTTTGAAATGGTAGTTTTTAATTCCGGCAGTGGTCGCAGATAGAATATGACCCCATCTGCAATCTCCCAGGCAAGTTCCACCATTTTTTGGTTTATGGCAGCAAGATAGATTGGAATTCTAGTTCTTTGAGGTCTTATCAAAAGACCAAAGTTTTTCAGATTGAAGAATTTGCCAGTGTATGACACCTTTTGTCCTGACATGACAAGACGTATTATCTCAACATATTCCCGCATTCTCCCAAGTGGACTGGAAAATTTTAATCCATGCCAGTCCTCAACAATTGCTTTGCTGCTAGTACCAAGTCCCAACATGAATCGCCCACTTGACAGAATATCAATAGTGATAGCTGACATGGCTATCAGCGCAGGACTACGTGAGTAGATATTGATAATAGATGAGCCCAGATGTGGCTTTCTTGTAATGCTTGATACATGTGATAAGACTGAACAGCAATCCATTCCCCATGTCTCTGGAATCCATATAGAATCAACAGAATAGTTATTCAATACTTTGGCACAGTCAAAAATCTCATCTACAGACAAGAGAGAGCCAAGACTAAATCCCAGTCTCATGTTACTCACTTTGAAGAGATGAATTTCTCATATCCATTACCGTTGATTAGAGACTCACATTCTTCCATGTCTTTGTAAGAGTCAATGGATTTCCAAAAAACCTTACCATATTTTATGGCATGTAGTTTACCATGTCCTGCTAGGATAGGAAATGTAGTATTTTCCAGGTTACCATTTTTTGGCAGATGTTTTAGAATATCTTTTTTCAAGTAATAAATGCCAGCATTCATCCAATAATTTGACATTTCAGGTTTTTCTTCAAATCTCTCAACTTTTGCTCCATCAAGATGAACTATTCCAAATGATGTCCTAAGAGGTATAACTGCAACAGAATTTGGATGTGCTTTTAGTTTATTCAAATCAAGGTTTGTCAAAACATCGCCGTTTGCAACAAAAAAGTCTTCTGTATCAACATACTTGCTTGCCTTTTTTATGGCTCCTGCGGTTCCAAGAGGTTCTTTTTCAATGGAATACTCTAGTCGTACCCCCAGGTTTTTTCCTTCCAGATGTTTTATCACTTGATCTGCACGATAACCCACACAGATTACAATGTCTTTGATCCCAAATTTCTTAAAATAACGTATTTGCCATTCAATTATAGGATAATTACAAACTGGTATCAGAGGTTTTGGCAAATAATCCGTCAAAGGTTTTAGTCGCTTGCCAAATCCGCCAGAAAGTAGTATGACTTTCACAAAGTTAGGTTTCTCCAATTCGAATTAAAAGATTTGGAAAACTCAAGATATATCACTCGGATTTTTTCTCGGTAAGATAATAATGTAATTCAGTATAGCACTCTACACAATATTCTTCATCTTTAGTGTGCTCACAATTGTAGGTTTTACTAGCATCTTGACTACATTTTGCGCAACTAGTCATCGTACAACAATATCTTATCTAGACTTTTTAATCTTGATGGCGCCAAGGGCCATGATGGCTATGCCTATTCCAACTACACCACCAAATTCGCCCTTTGCAGCAGACGGAATATTATTGTTGGGTAGAGTAAATATTATTCCAACTCCAACTACCATTAGCGCTCCTCCTATCATTATCAAGATGCCTAAAATTTTAGAGGGGTCCTTGCGCGTTATGAAAAATGACAATATCAATAGAATTGCAGGTATGAGACCAAATACCATACCACGTGTCTTGGCATCAATATGCAGAAAAGCAGTATCTTGTGGGCCTAGATTCTCAGTTATGGTCATTATTGCATCAGCACCATAAATAGCAAGAAGTATTATCGAAAGTATGGATAGTATTATTCCTGCTTTTAGGACCACAGCATAATTTTGAGCCTGACAATTAATAAATCTTGAATTTTTCTAGTCGATCAACAAATTTACTTTGTCATATCGTTAACCTACAGTGTTTTGATCAAACTAAAAATCATGTCACCAAAAACAAGCTGAACAACAAAACCTCCAAAAATATAGATCAGGTATGGCATCCCAGGTGTAATCCAGGTGTCATGTGATGAACAAAATTCAGCACTATCTGCGTTTTTTAGTGCAAAGTCAAACTTGCGCGAGTTTCCATCTTTTTTTTCGATAGAAAAACCAAATCGCGGGTTTTTTGCACGATATCCCATAAACAAGGCAATGATCTTACTTTTTTGTGTCTCGTTTTCAAAGCCCTCAAAGATATCTTTGTGTTGGAGTATTGAGATAATGTTTCGTGTCATGTTAATAATTATGGGGATGATTGAAAGCAATGCTGCATTGGTTAGTGTTGTTAATGGGGTTATTTGTGCATTAGAAAATGTAGACCCTGGCGCGAGTGATGCCAAAACAATTAATGCAAAGGCATCCGCTCCTCCAAAAAAGCCCATGCGCCACACAAGTAGAACGATAGGGGCAACAATCAGAGATATTCCAACAGAAATAAGTGAATGTAATATATCAGGCGTAAAAAACAATGTAACTATCGATAATCCTCCAAAAATTATCCACAACATGTCATTTACCTCTCTTTTTCTAATGTCTGTGTAAGATGCAATTCCTAGCATGAGTAATGCCAAGAGAATTCGTATGTTGTTTACATCAAAAGACATCATTGACTAGGACAACTTCTCGGCCACGGATAAATCAAGATTTCTCAAATTTATTTATCGATATGCATTAAATATTTGGAGCTATTTTTTGAAACGATCTGTTATTTACGTAGTTGTTGAGCATATTCTTGTGGTTGTTTAATCATATATTATTCTCATTGATTAGGTATTCTGTTTTGCAATAGCATCACATAATTTCGATATAGCTTTATGGGTTGTAAATATTTTTCCAACTGCTTCTTTTTTAATTTCTACACTATCAATAACTTTCCACATTTCACATATTGATGGATGTTCTTTTCTATCATACACCATATCCTTCAAATGTCTTTGAAATGAATTCAGATAATTGTGGGTTATTTTCTGTAGACATGAGTATTTCTTTTCATATGATCCCATTGACGACATACCTCTGAATTATCCCATGAATAATCAAATAATGTTCGTATAGAGTTAACTAATTGTAATGTACTGTCCAGAGCATTTTTAGCAATTTAAAACTGTTACAAGGGGTTGGCAATATCAATAGATTAAAGAGTTTGACCCTTTTAAAATTAAATTTTTCTATTTTGGTAGTTTCAATTAGATGCACCCAGAGTTTGCGTTTGTTTATTTTATACAAACAATTGCTCATATCACTGTATGATTCATACATCACTATGAGAAATTCACTCTCACCAACAACCACATACAATACAATTGTCAACAGCATTAGACAAAAAGGGAACCCGGTAGGATCAATCGGCTTATATACTTACAACAATAAAATTCGATCTACATTGATCTACCTCACAGAGCACAACATCCATCAAAATAGAACCAGTTTTGTGCACAAAACAAACAAAACTACACAATTTACCTGTAGACTAGCATATTTTGATCATACTTTCAATAGTTTTAGGAGTGTGTTGTTTTGAATACAGAAGAAGATCTATTTTCCACATTGAAATATTTTGGTCTAGAGGGAGATGATGCCAAAATTTACTTGGGTCTGCTTCGAACAGGCGAGGTCACAGTTGGAAGTCTTTCTGCAAAACTAGATGTTGACAGAGGTAAGGCATACAGAGCACTTACAAAGTTACGAAATCTAGGATTGATTACAACTACACTCTCAAATCCTACTATTTGTAAATCTGTAAATCCTGAAGAGGCATTTCGAGGAATCATCCAGAAAAAACAAGATGAGATTACAACCATGGAAAAACTGTCAAAGCAAGTTGTTGCAAATCTTGAAGAATTAAAACGACCAACTCCAGATAATTCCATGTCATCATTTTCAATAATACAAGGCAGATCAAACATCTATGCAAGAATTGGAAAGCTAGTAAACGAAGCAAGTGATATTGTATATGTTGTAAGTACTGTAGAAGACATAATGAGAATGTATCATACAGCCATTCCTGAAAAGATAAAAGACTGCATCAAAAAAGGCGGAGAAGTTAGAATAATCACAGAAGTTGAAAACAAGCAGGCCATAAATCTAGTACAGAAGTTAGGTGCAACAGAAACAAGACTTGGAAAACTTCCATCCAAGGGAAGAATGGTTGCAGAAAAAGACAAACAGATTGTAATGTCCGGCTCCATGAAAGGAACAATGGATCTAAATGATGATGCAGATTCAATAGTTCACACCAACTCAACTGAGATTGTAAACAATATCTTTAGTTTATGTGAACACTTGTGGAAAAAATCAAAACCTGTCGAAGTTGTGTACCAATCAGCATAAGATCATTGTCCCACATCTATCAATTTTAAAATCACATCAAATCATGATATATACAATAGAATCTTAAATTTCGTTCAGATTAATCATACACCATCTTATATCAGGTTTTATGGTATTTTCTCTAGTATTGAGGACCATAGTACTAATTTTAATTATAATTTCCAGCATAGGCATAGTCAAATCATATGCTGACGATGATTATAGTTTCGGAGTCAGGCAAATGCCTCAAAAACTAATTGAAAATTCAGATGGAGTACTACAGGTGTATGCCTTACACAATGGTCACATTTATCCACAAAAAATTGAAAACATGATATTTTCTTCAACGGATTCTTCAATAGTTCAGGTAGTTGGAATAGAAAATAATAGTGATAATTTCATTACAAACATCAAGTTAAAAACATCAGGACAGGGAAGTGCAAAAATAGAGTTGGGCGCACCAGGCTTTGTTTCACAAGAAATTCCAATAACAGTATATGGAAATGAAAATTATCCAGTTAAATTACTAGTACAGTCCACTCCATCAACGCTATCAACCAATGGGCCACACACGGGATATTTTACAGTGGAACTGATAAACAACAATAATTCACCTGCAATTGCAAAAGATGACATTCTTGTCAACCTTGAAACAGCCGACAGTAGAGTGGTGACATTAACAGATGCACACATCTTGATAAAAGCAGGAGAATATTATGGAACAGGTAAATTTGAAGCAAAGCAAATAGGGACTACGCAGATATTTGCGTCAACAAATTCTCTCCAGTCTGCAAGTGCCACAATCACTGTCAGTCAAACTGGATCTCCAACAATACACATGTATGTATTTCCTCAAAAGATTAACAACTACCAGTCATCCATATCATATGCTGTTGCACAATTGACAGATGCCTCCGGAGCTCTTGCTCCAGCAAAAGAGGATATAACAATTCCTGTGACAATCAATGACCCCAATGCAAATGTAACGAATTCAAGTCCAATAATACAAAATGTAGAAGCAAATGCACCAATAATAATAAAGAAAGGTTCCTACTGGGGATACACAAACATAGCTGTCAAGGCAGCAGCAAATGGAACATACAATGTTTTGTCATCAGCACCAAATGGATATGTCAATGCAGCACAAAATCAGATAACCGCTTTTACAACAAAGTTTTATGATGACAAATCAGCACGAGTTGATCTATTACCAATATTGGCAACAGGAAAAGAAGAACTGATAGGAATTTTACACCTAGAGGACAAGGATGGAAATCCAATAATAGCAAGCCATGACTTGCAAGTGGAAATTGATTCATCGGATGTAAATTCGCTTGCAGTGGACAAGGTCATACTAAACAAAGGATCAGGAGTGGCCCCAGTGTTTGCCAAAGTGGGCACAAGCATATCAACTGCCATATCTCTACATGTTGTCACATATGATGATCAAACAGTTACCCCAGTAATTTCTCTGCCAGCAAGTAATTCATTCAAGCTTATGGCTCAACCCTTGGTACCAAAGATACTAAGCAATAGTAATTTCCCAGTTGCCATATACCAGGCTGATCCCTCAGGCATACCAGTCTATTTTTCAAGTGATTCTACACTCAAGGTCATACCGGATGATTATTTTTCAATCCAGCAAGTTGCAATTCACAAAGGTGATCCTATAATCTTGGCAAGTGCCAGTTCTTCAAAGACTGGTACATCAACCATCAACCTGATTTCTGATAACTATCAGACTTCGATGACTCTACAAACAGTCAATAATTCACCTTCACAGGTAGTGCTAGATTATCTGAATCCAATTTTTTTGAATATGAAGAATACCATGATAGCACAGATTTTTGATTCCAATTCAAACCCAGTGTTTGCTCAAAAAGATATTACGTTGAAACTTGTTTCAAACAACAAAGATGTATTAACACTTCCAGGAAATATTACAATAGCAAAAGGACAGTACTACATACCACTTGACATAACTCCAAATGCTGTAGGAACATCCCAGGTATCAATACTTGCAGATGACATACCACTTTCCACGTACAAAATAACAGTAGATAGTCTCTCTCCAACATTGAATCTAGTGGTACCAACCTCTGCATTACCAGGTGAGACATTCATGGCAAGTGCGATTGTACAAGACCATGGAGATCCACTGCGGAACATGAAAGTACAGTGGAAAGTAACTGGGGCCATCATTCAAAATAGTGATGCTGTAACAAACCAGAACGGGACAGCAAATATCGTACTATTACCTAACGCTGGAAGTACAGTAAACATTGCTACAAATGCAACTGGTTTGGGATATATTCCATCTCATGCAGGCAAGATGGTGACAATCAATGGGACAGGATCAGATCCTGGCCCTAATACTACTGCATCAGGAATGTCTCCACTGGGCGGAGTACAGTCCAATTTAAAATCGTTCAAAGTGGGAGGAATTGACACCTTGCCAATCATTGTACTTGGGACAATTGCAATAAGCGGAGTTTTAATCAAAAAGAAGAGTATATTGTCGTTTAAGAAAACACCATCTGGCACAAGCATGCAATCTAAATGAGTAAGTCAAGCATAACGCGCATATCAAACTTTCAAAAACAGTGTGTTCCAATAATTAAATCAAACACAAGTCTGTTCAATGCGAACATACTAGAAAATATCATTTAAAAGTTTCAAGTAAAATCCATGAAGTTAGACATTTTAATAAATGAATATTTCATCACGGGGGCTAGACGGAAATGAATGGTTTTCTATTGGATTTACAAAACAAGATATTAGATAAAATAAAAATTCATAGTGCAAAAGAATCAATACTTTTTTCCCCATCAACCTTGGGAAAAGATCTTAACCATTGCACAGTTGAGGAAATTTTGCCACACTTGTTGGTATACTCATCAATGGCGACAATTGAAAGTAAGGAGAAGATATGGGTAGCAACATCTATGCTTGTACGTTTTCTTGCAACTCACACCAACAATTTGGTAGTAATGGAATCTGATACACCTGTTGGCATGATTGGAAGTAAAGAAGTATTGCAGGGTTTGTACTCAAACCCCACTCATGATTTTTTCTCAGAACATACGGTTCACAATATGATGAGTGGCAATATAGAAAGAGCATCGCCAAAAATGCGAGTGTATGATCTGCTAAAGAAAATGAACGACATAGGCAGAGATTTTGCATTGATTCAAACAACTGATGGAGAGTTTTCAACAATCTCAGCTAGGAGATTGTTAGAGGTTGGAATACTT
The DNA here is from genome assembly GCA_013288545.1 of Nitrososphaerota archaeon. Taxonomy (GTDB): domain Archaea; phylum Thermoproteota; class Nitrososphaeria; order Nitrososphaerales; family Nitrosopumilaceae; genus Nitrosotalea. Next base: position 24,697 of record JABDBR010000016.1, read on the forward strand.
TGTGATACCAGAATAAAGGTCTCAGATATGCCTTCCAAAAAAGTGGTTACATTTCAGAAGGAAGATAATCTTGGATTTCTCATAGGAGAGATGTTAAGAAACAATACAGATGTTGTCATTTTAGAGCATACACCATTGTTTGTAACACCACAGACAATATTTGAAAAAATATCAGAGTTGAACTATCTGGATGGAATTGATGACTTTTTAGACTCGAAGGTAAGTACGTTAAATTTGAAGACTGGTCGCATAATTTCTGACAACATCACTGTACCTGAGATGTGCAAGATCATGCTAGGCATGAAAAATGCATTTGTCATGACCCAGAATAATGTGCTAACACCATGGGATCTGATTACAACACTAGCATAGGAGAATAAAATAAACATGACACAAAGAATGCAAGCAAAAGAAGAATCAATTAAACAACTACGGAGTCAGCTTGAACATCTAACAAACGAGCTCAACAAGACTACAGAGTACATACAACTATTAGAAATACAAGACGAGTCAAAGTCAAAAAGAGACAGTTCAGATTCTGAACCTGAACATGAAATTAGTGAATTACTCCAAAAGCAAAATACCATCTCGCATGAAATCATCCTAGTTAAAAAAAGAATCCAAAAGTTAAGCGCCAAGACCATACTCAAGATAGAACTTTTGATATTGCCTGTTGTGATAGTTTTGTTATTTTTTGTAGCAACAAACTATGCAATCCAGCCACCAGCAGACGTTAATTCATCAATAAAAACCCGGTACATGACAGAAAACCTGCGGGGAAGTGTTGCAGACGATTACAAGTACTGGAATGTAGCAAACAAAACACCACTGGTTGTAAATATAGAAAACAATGCAGGCGTAAATGACCAAAATATTCAGGCTGTGAGAAATGCCATAATGTCAACAGAGACTGTTACATATGACAACTCTCAGGTGTATCATCCAGATTCTTTACCAGGCAAGTATTTCAAGGGATGGCAGGGTGCGGTACAGGCCACATCAGATACAAAACACGACATCCCAGAAAAATTCAACATCATCCAATCTTCTAGTGGTGAAGGACAGATAGTGATAACACTTTCCACAATCAAGGATAATAATGGATATTCTAGTATTACAAGGACCATAGTAGATGGAAACCAGATACTAAAAGCGTTCATCACAATATATGATGCAGGTAAATTAACTGATATCCAGACAGCGTCAATAGTCAGACACGAGTTTGGACATGCATTGGGTTTACCACATACAAGTAATACATCAGATCTTATGCAGGACTCGATATCTACGGATCATTCATACATATCAGCATGCGATATCAATGCACTACAGAAATCATACAATGATGTGAAACCATCAGATGATTTTTGCAGTCACGAATGAAAATTTTTCATCAGGTAGTAATGTCAAGGATGCAAATAACTTAGAATGTTCTTCCTTTTTGTAACTGACACAAGACATCAAAATATGCTTGTATCTGAGCATGTGATGGATTTAATTCTTTGATTGCGGTTATGTCTACGTTTAGCTTTTCTAGTTTTTGATAAATCTCCTTGTCTTCTAGGGTATCCACCAATGCCTGAAGATGAAATGGTTTTTTCATTATCTCTGTTATTTGTTTGAGGCTCTTGATAGACTCAAAAAATGTCTCTTGAACAAAACCTGATGCAAATATTATTCTCTGGTGTGAATTTATTTCCAGAATTTCTTTTGCTGTTTCAAGCCCATTTTTTAGTGGCATTTGGTAATCTAAAATTACTGCATCAAACGGAGAAATCAAGTCGTCTGATTTTTTATTATTTTCAGACTCGATGCGGTAAATCTTGACACACTCATCACCATTTGCAGAAGCAGTTACTCTGTGGCCTTTTTCCTCGAGCATGTCTCGGTACTGATCCAAGAGATCTTTTTCATCTTCAGCTATCAGAACGTGCATGGATAGACATGAACGTGGTACATATATCTAATTTACCGTAGCTCGTTTATTTTAAACAGACATAGGCTAATCTAAAACCCGTACACAGATATCTTAAGATCTGAGGACCGGCCTATCATCCCACAGAAACGCCAACAGTTCTCAGTTCTTGCTTTTTTCCTAGTTACACATATGGCCAAATTGGAACTTGCTTTGCGAACAAAATTGCAGATTATTATATGAACAAGAAAAACAAGATAATTGGTTAGGATGAATAGGCAAGAGTATGCACTAGTAATAGCCATCATTGTAGCGTGTAGCCTTTCAATCAATATTGCATATGCAATGACTGACATTGACACAGGCTGGGGAAGTAGAGGTATAGGAGTCAACCCCATTACAAACAGGATATACGTAATAGGCTCTGTCACAGGAGTCATATCAGAAATTGATGGGGCTACAAACAAGATAGTAGACCATATTTCAC
>JABDBR010000017.1 GCA_013288545.1 Nitrososphaerota archaeon
TAAATCCCCTGTCACGAATAGAAATGTCACCAGTGTAAAACAGATCATCAAACAAGAGCCCCTTTGCCCCAAGTATGTGACCTGCATCAATCATGGAGAAATTTTCATACTCTTCAACAGAATTTTCAATCACATAGCCTCGAAGTTTTGCAATCTCGGCGGTCTGCCTTGAGGCAATAAGTACTCCTTGCCCTTTTTGGTTGTGCAAGTGGTCAAGATGTGCATGTGATACAAAACTTATTCCATTTCCAGTCCCGCGTTTTGGATCAAGGTTGACTGTCTTGTCACCATACATTACAACAATTCCATTTGATGTCATCCTAACTTTTGAATTCAATTTGAGATTTTTGCCACCAGATTGGATATAAATTGCAAGATTAATCGGGCACAACATCTAGTGTAATGGATTAAACACCGATCTGACAATTTTTCAATTAAAATTAGTAAAGTGTTTATTCAGATTAGTGCAAAACCAATCATGCTAAATCTTGCAATATTGATCTCAGGCAGAGGAAGCAATATGGAAAATATCTTAAAAGCCGTTAAAAAAAATAAAATCCCAATCAAGCCAGTGCTAGTGATTTCAAACAAGCCTGATGCAAAAGGCCTGGCCATTGCACAAAAACTAGGCGTAAAGACAGAGGTTGTTGAAAGCAATGGCCTCAAGGGAGGAAACTGGGAGTATGATTCTAAACTAGTATCAGTCTTGGAAAAATACAAAGTCACACCACAAAATGGCCTCATATGCCTTGCAGGTTTTATGAGAATAATGAGTCCAGAGTTTATCAGGCATTACAAGGGAAAAATATTGAATATCCATCCAGCCATACTGCCCTCATTTCCAGGATTACACTCTCAGAGACAGGCACTTGAATACGGCGTAAAATATTCTGGATGTACGGTACATTTTGTTGATGAAGGAGTGGACACGGGTCCCATAATTTTGCAGGCAATCGTAAAAATAAAAGATGACGACACAGAAGAGAGCATATCCAAAAAAATCTTGAAGCAGGAACACAAGATTTACCCAAAGGCAGTAAAGCTAGTTGCCAAGGGAAAAATAAAGATAGTTGGAAGAAAAACAGTAATTTCCTAGCTGTCAGGTCCGCCAAAAAAATACATTACAACAAGTTCTTTTTTGTTTCCGTGAAACTTGTGTGGAATTTTTTTAGATACATAGTATGACATGCCTTCTGAAATGGAATAGTCTTTTCCATCAATTGTAAGAAATCCATCACCCTTTACAATATAGTAAACCTCGTCACTTTCATGTGGCTCTTGTGTGTCTTTTTCACCAGGTCCTAATCTGAGAATCCCCGCTGCAATGTTTTCTTTGTTTAGAAATGTATGAAAGTATGTATCACTTTTTGCAATTTTTTTCACATATTCATTTGTGTCAAATGTTATTTTCAATGATACCACTACAGACGAGTTCTTAATGATTTTAACTAAAGACCGTGTCTATGTGATAGACAAATTTCCAAAGATTAAATATCCAAAAAATCATTCAAGTTTGTTTGACTGGACAGAAAATAGACGGTATTGCAGTAGCATCATCAGTTAAGGACAGGGTAAGATTGGCAGTCAAGGAATTATCAAATGATGGCATTGTACCATGCCTTGCCACGGTTCTTGTAGGCGATGATCCGGCTTCGGCTACATATGTAAGAAACAAGCAAAAGGCATGTGCAGATGTTGGAATCACTACAAAAGACCACAAACTTCCTGCCACGTTTTCTCAAAAAGAAATGAATTCTTTAGTCAATTTGTTAAACAATGATGAGACAGTTCATGGAATTCTAGTGCAACTCCCACTACCAAGCCAACTGGATGAATTTACAACAACCTCCAGAATATCACCACTAAAAGATGTGGATGGACTGACACCCTACAACATTGGCCTTTTGACGTCAGGAAGATCAATTCTCAAGCCTTGTACCCCTTCTGGAGTAATGGAATTGTTTGACTATTACAAAATAAACTTGGATGGAAAAAATGCAGTCATAATAAACCGAAGTCATCTTGTTGGTAAGCCACTTTACAATCTGATGCTTGAAAAAAATGCCACAGTTACCACATGTCACTCTAGAACACAGAATATCAAAGAACATTGCCTGAGTGCTGATATCATAGTAACAGCAATTGGGGATAGGTCAAAGTTCGTCCTAACACAAGACATGGTAAAGGAAGGTGCTGTGATAATTGATGTTGGTACAGCAAGATTAGAAGGAAAACTTGTAGGAGATGTGGATTATGATAACGTCATCAAAAAGGCGTCATATGTAACACCTGTTCCAGGCGGAGTAGGACCAATGACCATAGCGATGCTTTTAAAAAACACCATCACAGCTGCATCAATTAGTAAAGAATTTGTCCAACCCAGTTGAAAAATCAAGGCTCCGCAAACAGCTCCTAGACGCACGAGATGAGCTCTCACTTGATTTTATAAAAATTGCAAGCAACAAAATCCGGGACAACCTAAGAAAGATTGACTTTTACAGACAGGCCACATCAATTGGTACATACTATTCAATTGGAAGTGAAGTTCAGACCCATGATTTACTACAGGAATTTTTCAATCAAGGCAAAGAAATTGCCCTTCCAAGAGTTGATAAAAATGATCTAGTCTTCAAAAAAATTACTAGTTTATCAGATCTTGAGCTTGGTAACTTTGCAGTGATGGAACCAAGGGAAAAATGTGAGACAGTCAAAAAACTCGACGTTGTGCTGGTTCCTGCAATAGCACTCACGCGTGAAGGATACAGGCTAGGATACGGCTTTGGGTTCTATGATAGGTACCTGAATGGAAAAAAATCAAAGAAAATCGGTTTAACATACGCAAAACATGTGTTAAAGTCATTTCCCCATGATGACCATGATGTCAAGATGGACTGTATCGTAACAGAAGATTCTGTTATTTACGCCAAGTAAAAATAGCAAACCTCCGTTTAGGCGTGGAAACTGAATCTACCAGATAATAACAAAGTTAGGATGATTTTATTTAATAGTAATAATTCCATATTTTGATGAAAAAAATTCGATTGCGTAAGAAAAGTATTCCATCTTTTTATTTTAAAAGAATTCCAAAACAAAGAACAGACTGGGATAAATTAATTGAGACTCCAATTATTTTAGAATTGAAGGACGGAAATTTCTATGCTGGATTAATTGATGATTATGAAAAAAGAATTATTGACATCTTCACTTGTAAACATCTTGTCCATAAAAAAGTAGGAGAACACTATAAAGAAAAGATATGGAAAGATTACGACATCATGGCATTTTTTCCATTCGGAGATATCAAAAACATCTATTGTGCAAAGGATGGATCATTAAATTTAGAACAAATGCTGGAATTGACAATAAATCCGTATAGAATACCAGTTAAAGGAATCGAATGTGCGTGGCTTACAGATAAAAAACACTCTAAAAATTGTGATGAGGATCTGCATGAATCATTAGCAAAATTGTACAAGGAAGGAAGTGCACATCAAGACAGCAAAAGGAAGAGAGATGAACTCATAAACGCATTCAATGTTGTTCGTAGATTCATTTTAGAAAACAATGGAAAAATTCCGTAGATTAATTCAGTTTGTGAAGATAACATTGAAAAATCATATGCTTTGAGGAATTTTATGTTATAATGATTATGCTGTCCTTTTCGAGCCATGAAAAATCATATTTTTTCAATAATTACTGATATCAATTGTAAGATGAGTCCAAGAATAACTATGATTATCCCAATTCCCTCTGTAATTCTCTTAGGAAAGTTTTTCAGCATTGCATTATACGAACGAGGTAGATCAACCGGATGATCTAGGTCTAGGTTAGTTTTGTCTAACGTTTTTTCAAGATCTACAATGGCCTTGTCTGCCACTTTTGTTGATATCCATCCAATAAATCTCTGCAATAGCAAAACAAATCCTATGATTTGCAATAGTATGCCAGAAATGTTAAGCCAATCCCAAATTTGGAACATAAATACAAAATCATTTGATAAAACATAGTAATTAAAAAATTTCCAACAAATCATAACTTTCGTTATTATCTAGTAGCTTCAGTTTCCACGCCTAAACGGGGGGTTTACTATTTTTATTTACGCCAAGTAAGACCTTTTTTTCCAATATCTGCTCTACAATACTTGGAAGGCCAGTTGATTTTTCCCACTCTCAGGTAAGCATTTGCAATTGCCACATCCAATGTTTCCCCAACTGCAGTTACTCCAAGCACCCTTCCACCGCTTGTCAAAATTTTACCATTTTCTTTTCTTGTTCCAGAATGAAAGACTTCAGAATTGGGAGTAGAATCATCAAGGCCTACAATTTCCTCATTTTTTGGATAGGACTCGGGATATCCTTTTGATGCAAGTACTACACATACAGCACTGGATTTTTTCCAAGATATTGCAGGCAACGAAGAAAGAGTTCCGTCAATGCTTGCCTGGATATATTCAAGCAAGTCAGAGTCCATGCGCATCATTATTGGCTGACATTCTGGATCTCCCATTCTTGCATTAAACTCCAAGACATACGGCTTGCCATCTTTTAGCATTATTCCAGCATACAAGAATCCCTTGAAAACAATTCCTTCTTTTTTCATAGATGAAATTGTTTTTTCAATAACATTTTTTTGAATTTCATTTGCAGTCAAATCATCAATCACAGGAGTTGGAGAGTAAGTTCCCATCCCTCCAGTGTTTGGACCCTTGTCATTGTCATAGATTCTTTTATGATCTTGGCTTGTGGCCATTGGGTATGCAGTGTTTCCATCGGAGAGTGCGATAAAAGATGCCTCTACTCCATCTATTCTTTCTTCTAGAATAATTTTAGAGCCAGCATCTCCAAAGTTTTTCTTGACTAGCATTTTTTCAATTGCGTCAATTACCTCAGAGGAGTCATTGCAGACAATCACCCCCTTTCCAGCAGCAAGCCCATCTGCTTTGACCACCAGAGGATAATCAACTGACTTTGCAAATTCAATTGCCTTTTTTGGATCGTCAAAGACTTCAAACCTTGCAGTCAAGATTCCGTTTCTTTTCATGAAATTTTTTGACCAAATCTTGCTTGATTCTAGTTGTGCAGCATCCTTTGTAGGACCAAAAATCCTGAGGCCTTTTTTTGTAAATTCATCCACTATACCATTTGAGAGAGGAACTTCGGGACCCACAACTGTTAGACAATTATTCTCTTTTGCAAATTTTGCAAGACCTTCAATATCATCTGAGGAAATATCTACATTGTTTTGGGTTCCACCATTTCCAGGAGCAAAATAAATTTTATCGACTTTAGCGCTTTGTGCAAGTTTCCAACCTAGTGCGTGCTCACGTCCACCAGAGCCTACAATCAAGACGTTGACCAACGCTTTCGGCTTCAATTATGAGGTATATATTCCAAAGATTGGTTTTAGAAATACTCATTAAAGCACCACCTCAACATATTTTATTGAACCAAGTAGATGCAACAAAATCAGTTTATCTCTTCACACATGGTAGAAGAGATTTAGAGACAAGTGCAACAGATGCGCTTGTTGCAAACGGTTTTGCAAAAGAAAAGATAATGTCTGCCAAGCCTGACGCTGTAGGAAACATAGGTGATTACATGGCAATGCTTTGGATGCCACCGACACCAGATCAAATAAAGATCCAAAAGATAACAAAGGTGGAGACAGTCAAGGCAGAAGGCATGATTGGACTCTGGAAAGGAGTCTCAAAAGAAGACCTTTTCATAATACCTCTAAAGTAAATCACAGATTATTTTTTACTCTAAATTTATTTTATTTACAATTTCATTCAAGATACTTTTCTTTCACATAATATCTTGGACAAGAGCCGAAATAAAACTCTCAAACTCAGAGTCTTGAAATTTGACGGTCTCAACTTTGCCTTGGCCAATCGCAGCTTGGACTGCTTGCAGGTGATAGCACTGTCTTCCCTTTTCCATTGCATTATAGTAATAATCCGCACATGAGCAATACCCCAAATCCAAGTCAAGCCAATGTTCATTGTCTTTTCCTACTACAGTCCAGATTTTTCTGTTGCTTGGCTCAAACAAGTGCAATTTCACTCCGTTTGATGATACAATAGACTCTACATTTCCAGTCTCTTTTTTCACAAGAATTTAATTGAAAAAAGACAGGTATATCTTTGATGGTAAAAACTAGGATCGTTCCTTCACAGCCAGCATTGGTTTTAGAGGATACTCAAAGATTTCTTGTTGTTACCGATTTGCATATTGGATTTGAGATTGGCATGATCTCAAATGATATCAACGTCAGGCCAGAGAGTATAATTGAAGAAATTCATCTTGCCCTGGACACATTGATAAAATCTGAAAAACCTGACAACTTGGTACTCCTTGGTGATATCAAGTCAGGCATAGATTCAATCTCAAAGATAGAGTGGCAGATGGTGCCAATGTTTTTTGAGATTGGAAAGAAGATCAATACCATAGTGATTCCAGGAAATCATGATGGAAACCTGTCCCATCTTGTTCCAGAATACATCACCATGACAGGCCCATCAGGCCTAGTCATAGGAGATACTTTACTGACACATGGCCATGTTATGCCATCAGAGAATTTTTCCCAAGTAAATAAAATAGTGATGGGCCATCTTCATCCAGTATATTTTCAAGAGGGTTCAGTTCTTGATGGACAACGACTGTGGGTGTCAATCAAGACAGAGAAGAGAAATATTTTCCCATCAAGCAAGGGAGATCTTGAGATAATCGTAATGCCATCTTTTAACAAGTATTTTTATGCCACACACAAGCGCTATCATAAAAAATCAATTTCTCCCATACTTGAAAGAATCAAGGAAAACCATTCTGCAAAGATTGTCACACTTGACGGCTCCATAATAGGAGACGAGTCAATACTCAAAAACATAATCTGAGATTAAAAAATCAGCCCACGTTTTCGTAGGATTCTAGCGGCTTCTTTGTGGTCTCGTTATGTTTTAGCCACTCTAGTGTCTTTGCAAAAGAGTCGGCAAGCTCTGTAGTTATCAGCACAGGAATTCCAAGCTCTACTGCCTTTCTTCTTATCTGATATTCATCATAGAGCATGCCAACATATTTTTCAAGTGTTGAAGTACTTGGCACGTTTATGATAAAGTCAATCTTTCTTTCATATAGCAAGTCGGCAATGTTTGGCTTTCTTTGCGGCTCACTTATCTTATAGACCACGTCAACATCGCCTATTCTTTTGTCTGACAAAAATTCGGCAGTGTGCTCAGTTGCAAGTAGCTTGTATCCAAGGCCTTTGAGCAAGAGTGCAGTCTGGAGTAGTTTTTCCTTGTTCTCAGATCCTCCTGCACTAATTAGAACAGAGCCCTCTTTTGGAAGAGAGTATCCTACAGACGTTAGTCCCTTTGCAAGTGCATCATAGAAACTCTCACCAAAGCACGCGGCTTCTCCTGTAGACTGCATCTCAACTCCAAGAATGATATCAGCACCATCAAGCTGCATAAAGGAAAATTGTGGAACTTTGATTCCATAATGAGGTATCTTGCGCCACCTATCTTTTGCAACCAACGGAAGTGGTTTTCCAAGTACTGCGCGTGCTGCCAAGTTGATAAGATTCATCCGTACAAATTTTGATACAAACGGCATGGAGCGAGACGCCCTGATGTTAAGCTCTATGACATAGACCTGATCCTGGTTTATCAAAAATTGCAAATTAAAGGGACCTTTTATCTTAAACGCAATTGCTACTTTTTTTGCATAATCAAGTATGGTATCTATCACCTTGTTGTTCAGAGTCCATGGTGGAATGCACATCATGGAATCACCAGAGTGGACTCCGGCTCCTTCAATGTGTTCAATGACTGCACCAATGACCACATTTTCTCCATCTCCTACACCATCGACTTCAGCCTCTAGTGAATTTAGCATGAATTTTGTTATGACAACAGGATAGTCTGGTGATACGTTTGTGGCCTCGGCAAGATATTTTTTGAGTTGTGATTCAGACCATACAACTTTCATTGCAGCACCACTGAGGACATACGAAGGTCTGACAAGAACTGGATATCCCACCTTGGTTGCAAATTTTTTGGCATCAACAAGACTTGAGAATGCCTGCCATGGAGGTTGCCTGATATTTAGATCGTCAAGCACTTTGCTAAAGGTGGAACGGTTTTCCGCCCTGTCAATGTCTTCAAAGGATGTTCCAATTATTTTTATTCCATTTTGTGCAAGCTTGGGAGTCAGGTTGTTTGCAGTCTGTCCACCCACAGCAGTTACAACACCATCTAGTTTTTCAAAATCTGCTACATCAAGTACTCGCTCTAGTGTGAGCTCTTCGAAGTACAATCTATCACAGATGTCATAATCAGTTGATACTGTCTCAGGGTTGCAGTTGATTACAGAGACCTCTTTTACCCCATTTTCTTTTAGTCCCCAGACCATGTTTACGGTTCCCCAATCAAATTCTACACTGCTACCAATTCTGTATGGCCCTGCACCAAGTACTGCAATTTTTTGAGAATTCGACGTTACCTCAAAGTCATTAACTTTTCCACCATATGTAAGATACAGATAGTTGGTCTTTGCAGGCCATTCTGCTGCAAGGGTATCAATTCGTTTTACCACAGGTATGATTCCTGCATCTTTTCTTATTTTTCGAATATCAAGATCATCTTTTCCAACCAGTCTTCCAATCTGTTTGTCAGAGAATCCAAGTTCTTTTGCTTCACGTAGCAACTTGTTGTCAAGTGTTGATTCCTTGAGTCTTTTCTCAGTTTTTACAATGTTATCAATTTTTTCTATAAACCATGGGTCTATGGCAGAAAGTTTGTAAATTTGCTCGACTGACATTCCCTGTCGTAACGCTTCTGCCACATAGTACAAGACCAAGTCATCAGATTTTTGTAGTTTATTTTCAATCTCTTCAATGTCGTATTTTTTGTCAGAATTTCGGTTTGCAACAAGTCCGTCATTTCCAATCTCAAGCATGCGTATTGCTTTTTGCAGCGACTCTTCAAAGCACCTGCCAACACCCATGACTTCACCTACAGATTTCATGGTAGGGCCCAGGTTACGATTTGCAAGCTCAAACTTGCTAAAGTCCCATCTTGGATGCTTGCATACGATATAATCAAGGGATGGTTCGAAGCATGCAGTGGTTGTTTTTGTGATACGGTTTACAAGTTCTGGCAGAGTGTGTCCCATCACAATTTTTGCAGCCATGTATGCAATAGGATATCCAGTTGCCTTGCTTGCAAGAGCAGATGAGCGAGAGAGTCTGGGGTTCATCTCAATTGCAACATACTTGTCTGAATACGGGTCTAGCGCAAATTGTACATTACACTCTCCAACAATTCCAACATGTTTTGCAGCACGCAATGCCGCAGAACGCAACATCTGATATTCATAATTGTCAAGTGTCTGAGATGGTGCAACCACAATGTTATCTCCAGTGTGTACTCGCATAGAGAGGACATTTTCCATGTTACAGATGATTACATTATTCCCAGTATAGTCTGCCATTACTTCATATTCAATTTGTTTCCAGTGTCCAATGTATTCTTCAATCAAGACCTGTCCAACAAGACTTGCATTAAGACCCCTTGTTACAATTTCATGGAGTTCAATTTCATTGTGTGCAACTCCTCCACCTTTTCCTCCAAGAGTATACGCAACACGTGCGATTACAGGATAACCAATATCTTTTGCAACTTTTTTTGCCTCCTCGAAATTGTAGACAGTACTACTTTTGAGAACAGGTACATTACATGCAATCATGGAATCCTTGAAGAGCTGTCTGTCTTCAGTAGCCCTGATTCCTGTTACCTGAGTGCCAAGTACCTTGATACCATATTTTTTCAGGATTCCAAGCTCGTCTAGTTTTACTCCACAGTTGAGCGCTGTTTGGCCTCCAAAGCCAAGCATTAGACCATCTGGTCTTTCTGCTTCTATGATAGATTCTACATATTGTGGATTTACTGGAATAGAGTATACCTTGTCTGCAAATCTTGTATCAGTCTGTATTGTTGCAATGTTTGGATTTACAAGAACACTCTTGATTCCTTCTTCCTGTATAGCCTTGAGGCACTGGCTACCGGAGTAGTCGAATTGACGGTCACTTAGTGACTTTCGCCTGCTTCTCCGATTTTGATTGCCCCACTGCCAAGAACTAGAATCTTCTTTAACGACTCATCTTTTGGCATTGTCCTCCCCTATGAGTTTCTTGAGCTCTTCAAAAATAAACATGCAATCAAAAGGTCCAGGTGATGCTTCTGGATGAAATTGTACAGCAATTATTTTCTTTTGCTTGTGTTTTATTCCCTCTACAGTGTTATCATCAGTATTTGTAAACCATAATTTGAAGTCAGTATTTTTTAGCGACTCGGGATCGATGCAGTATCCATGGTTCTGGCTTGTCACATAGACTTGGTTGTTGTCAAGGTCAATGCAAGATTTGTTTTGTCCTCGATGACCATATTTTAGCTTGTAAGTATTTGCACCACCTGCTAGTCCAAGAATTTGTGCTCCAAGACAAATCCCTAATGTTGGAATATTTTTTTCAATCACATCTTTTGCAGTCTTCATTGTTTGCACACATTTTATCGGGTCACCTGGTCCATTTGAAAATATGATCCCCTTTGGATGGTATGATAAAATTTTCTCAAGTGAATAGTTCCATGGTACCTTGATTACCTGGTAGCCAAGGCTGCGAACATTTCGCAGTATAGAATTTTTCACTCCAGTATCAATGACTACAATTGATTCAGGACCCATGCCAAATGTTTGTGGCTCTTTTACTGATACTGTATTCATAAATTCCTCATCATTATACTTTTTAGCAGACACTAGTTTCTTTTTGATTTCTTGTACGTCAATTATAGTATCAGAGACCACAAGTGCTGCCATCATCACTCCACCTGTTCGAAGTTTTATTGTAAGCTCCCTTGTATCAATTCCTGAAATTCCAGGGATTTTTTCATTATACAGCCATTCATCAAGTGTCATGGCCATGTTCCAGTGGCTTGCAGTCATGGATAATTCATGCACTACAAGGCCACGTGCCTGTATCATCTCAGACTCGAAATTCTTGCGTATGCCATCAGCATCTTTTGCCATTGGATCAGGTACGCCATAGTTTCCAACAAGTGGATACGTAAGTGTCAGAATTTGTCCGCTGTAAGAGGGGTCCGTGAGCGCCTCTACATAGCCAGTCATCCCAGTATTGAAGACTGCTTCACCAAAAGCAATAGTGGAATATCCAAAACCCATCCCTTCAAAAATAGTGCCGTCCTCTAAAATCAACATACCAAACTTGTTTGCATGTTTGGCTTTAATTGTCGGTATCCTTGAAACCCTCTGCATGTGGATTTCAATAGGAATTTAAATTTTATGCCGATCTAAGTTTGAGAATTTCCAAAAACTCAAAATATCGAATCAGAAAATATTTAAAAATAAAATCTAGAGTGCCTTGAACTGTTCAGTCCACTTGTAGTATGCTCTAATCATTTCCATGCTTACACTTGGCTTTCTTCTGGATATAATTTCCTTAAAGTCTGCCGTTGTAAGTACACGTGGCTGTGATTTTGGCTCTCCCAATACTTCTTCTCCAAAGTTTGGAGAATGGAACAAGTCATTTACAACCATTAATTGTGCAGACTGGCAAATGTCTTTGACATCAGATGCACTATACCCATCTGCAAGTTTTGCAAGCTCCATTGCCTTTACTTTGTCATCTTTGTGCAATGGTGTAGTATAGAGATTGAACAGTGATTCTCTTGCTTCAAGTGATGGAAGGGATACATAGACTCTCTTTGTAAATCTTCTAAGAAATGGCCAGTCAAGACTCCATGGCTTGTTTGTTGCACCGATGACGTATAGTTTGAGGTCTTTTCCTTTTCCGTTGATTCCGTCCATTTCAGTCAAGAATTGGTTTTTGACACGAATCTCTCCACCAATCTCACTGTTACGGTTACCAAGAAGTGAATCTACTTCATCGATAAATAAGATAACTGGTAATCCTTCTTTTTCCGCCAAGCCTCTTGCCATCTGGAATAACTTTGAAACATTTTTCTCAGCTTCACCTAGCCACTTGCTCATCATTGATGCTGCATCTACGTTGATGAAATAGCCATCAATTTCATTTGCAGTAGCTGCTGCAATGACTGTCTTACCACATCCAGGAGGACCATAAAGTAAGATTCCTCTTGGCCATCCAAGTGGAAACAGGTCTGGTCGTTTTGCAGGATATACAATTGATTCTCGTAAAGCATTCTTTGCATCATCTAGACCGATAACTTCTTCCCATGTTACATTTGGTTTTTCCTTCATGATGAGTGAATCTAGTTCATTTTTGGTAAGGGATTGTTTTTGTTCTTCAGGAGTTGCCTTTGGATCTACTGCTGGCTCTAGCTCTACATTGTTCATCTGTAATGCTTTGATGCGGTTCTGATATGCTGCAGTTCTCTCTTGGTATACTCTGTTTAGTTTGTTTTCAGGATAAAGTTGGATTAGTTTAACAAGTGATTCGATTGCTCTTTGATAGTTTGCAATTGCCATTCCTCGTGCACCTTGGGAATCAAGTTTTATTGCTTCTGCCGCAAATTTACTTGCGCTATTTTCTAATTCTTGTGGGGCTAGACTCATGATATCATCAACTATATCTCGACTGCAGTTCTTCCAAGGTAATCACCGGTGTTAACTCGTCTAGTAGAATTTGTTAAATTAATTGAACCTACATCAGATTTTGGAATTTCAGTCTGTGCAGGCACTATTTTCACGGGCGCTACAACGGGAACAAGTGTATCTAAAAGAGATGGAATCTTGAAATCATCAATTTTACCTTGAGATTCTTTTTGGAATGCAAGGTCTCCAATTACATCGTCGTGCAATGTCTGGATTTGGCGTAATGCAAACTCTGCAGATATGGTCAAATCCTCAAGTTCATCTTTCATGCCATTAACAGAATTTGCTGCATTTAGTATGATTTCGACAAATTCCTGTAAAAAGTACTTGATGTCTCGTTTATCTTGATATTTTGTGAGTAAATATTCAGCAGCGTGCATTACTTGCCTGATGTCTTTTAGTTCCTCAACAGACAGAGTCTCAATAAAGGCATCATTTGCATCCTTGTCTTTTTGTGATATTTTGAGTTCAATCTTAGAGGAGAGTGTCTTTATTTTATCAAGATGTCCAGTCAAGTCAGATTGACCATCACTCTTTGTGAAATTAAGCATGCTAGGCCTTACCAGAAATCTAGATTAGGGAACTGCTTGCATATTTTAGAGTCAGCGATTAATTTAGCTTCATCCAATAATCTGCTTGAGGTTTCATTTGCCTTGGCAAAGTCAAGAGTGGTGCTACCCAGGTGAGCCGCATCTATTATTATTCCACCCAGTAATAGAGACAACTCACCTAGCTGAAAGTCCATTGCAGGCATAAGGGCCAAGAGTTTAGACCTAATTGTTCTGACAACAGATATGGTAGGAGACAAGACGATAGGAACATTTCCAAGACCGACTACACAGTCAAGGCTTCGTCTTACCTGTCGTAATGATTCTATAGTATAAGCAAGTTCAAGTTCATATTTTACTTGTTTTTCAAGTGTGGCAAGTGAGTGGCAGTTGTTATCTAGTTGTTTGTACAGACTCAGATTATTTTGATTTACATCGTGTCGATGCTGTACAAGAATATCAAGTAGGCTATCTACAATCTCTGTTGCATAGTCAATTCGTGGCTTGATTGTACTTGCTCGTACAAGATGGCCTTTACTTTCATTTTCAATTACCCATTTTGATTGATTTATCATTCCAACAAGAGACCTGACTTTGTACTTATACGGTCCTTGTTACACCAAGTTGTGTCACCATGGTAACATGAGCAGAAGATACAGCTTAGTATTTTTTCGAATCTTTGTTCAATGAATTTAGCTATTCAGTTTACCTTCCAACTTGTCAATCCCACTCATGGTCAAAGGTCAAGACTTAGCCGTCAGCCTGGAAGAGTTTGGGTTGAGCAAGTACGAAGCCCAGGCCTATGTTACTTTGATTACAAAGGGTACAATTTCTGCAGGTGAGCTTGCATACTATTCGAACCTGCCAAGAACCAAGGTTTATCCAACTCTACTAAAACTTGAAAGAAAAAAGATTGCAATAATATCAAAAAGCAAGCCAATCATGTGTACCGCAATTGCGCCAGAAGATGCTTTTGACGAAATTATCCAAGAACAGATTAACAGAGTAAATGCAATGAACAGTCTTATTACAAAATTAAAACAATTAAGCGAAGACAGCAAAAAAGCCAGAGGCTCAGAAGAGCAGAGGTATTTCCACTTGGCTGCAAATTATGTATTCAAACAACTACAAACCATGGTAGAAGGATCCAAGACATCAATACATGTAGTCATTGATTCATGGGGGCTCAACTTGCTATCCCAGTGCAAAGATGTACTTCTCCATGCATTGCGAAAAGATATTGACATCAAATTGGTCATTCCACCAAGTCTTGTAGGTTCTGAAACATTCCACGGGCTTCCAGCAGGAATCAAGATTAAGACATCAGATATTGCACAAAATATTTTCATTTTCGATGATTCTGAAATCCTCATGATAAACAGCAACAATGGCAAAGGCGCAATATTTCACTCAAATGACGTGCTTGGAACAAATCAAGTCAAGTCATTTGATCAGATATGGAAAAATGGAATCAAGATTAGCAATTTGGGTGACATGACAAAAGGCGATGCACAAGAAGCATTAAAGGCAATTCAGATAATAACCCAAAACGGATTAGGCTATGTTTTGAATTCCATGATAAACTCAAAGAACAAAGCAGTTGATATTTTGAATTTTTTGAACAAAAATGGCATTGATCTTGAATCAAAAACACTTGATGAAATAATATCGCTTGTAGATTCTACACTTGACATAACATGCTCTGGTCATCTTCGTTACGAGCCCAATGCAAATCACTTTGTGATAGAATCCAAGGTTAACAGTGGCCACTCTATTCCATGGGCGTTACTGCTTGAAGGATATCTCAATAAAAAAGGAATCAAGACCAAGATGATTTACAATGACCACGTACATAATGGCGAGAGAATCCACATCAAGGTAGATTCTAAAATTAGCGTAACTTCATAGGTTATAGAAAGTTAGCTTTCATATCCATAAGACACACATATCTATATAGCATACCTACTTGGTTTATCACAATATGACTACAACAGTCAAAGCGTTAATCGCTACAACCTTGTTTGCCCTAGTTGCAACAATATTGGTGTCAAGCACACCAGCGTATGCAATTAATGGACATGGTGTATCGTATGGTCCTGAATTTGGAGGAGGAAAACTCGTGAAATATTCAGATGGTCTTAAAATCAACGGAAAAGCATTTGACATCTCAAAGTTTTCACAGAAAATTTCAACCCAGACACTCTACGTGAATAGTATTTCAGATATCACTCTGAAGATATACCATCACGATGGTCCACAAACTATCCAACATGTGATAATTTTCATGAACCTAAAGGGAACCGATCCACAATCATACCAGAGCAATACAAGGATAGAATGGGATAAAACAAATGGCGTATCTACAGCAGATCCAAATGGCGTATTCAAGAGCGTAACTGCAAAAGCTACCTATGATACAAACTTCATGTACGTTAGCTTCAAGATAGTTGCACAGAAACCAATGGACACAACTCACTTGATAGTAAGATCATGGGATAGAAACCTATCATCATCACAAGTAGTAGTACTCAACGCAGTCAAGATTGGATATATGCCAGCAACATTTTCCAGCACGTCTCAATAGATGCCAAGATACAGCTAAATCATTTTTATTTTTATATTTTTTAACAAATATTGTACCTTTATAATATGATGTAGTTCATGTCATCCTTGAATGCAGTTATCAACAGATTTTGATCCAAAAAAGATAGAGGACGAAGTAAAAAATCAGCTATCAGGACTTGATCTAGAAAAATTAATTTTTGAATCACAAAACAAGACAAAAAAAATTGCATTCATAGAAGGACCGCCCACCATGAACGGAACTCCACATGCAGGGCACCTTCGTGGAAGAATAATGAAGGATTTGTGGTACAGATACATGACTTTACGAGGATACAAGGTGACTTTTAATGCAGGTTGGGATACCCAGGGACTTCCTGTAGAATTACAGGCAGAAAAAGAACTAGGAATCTCAGGAGGCAAGTCTCAGGTCATTGAATCAGTGGGAATTGAAAAAATAGTTGCCGAGTGCAAAAAAATTGTTTATAGATTTAATGAAAAATGGGTCGAGCTTGACAAACTTCTTGGCATGTCATTTAACCAACAAAAGGCATACTGGACTTACAAAGACGAATACATTGAACGTGAATGGCAATATCTGAAAAAGGCCCAGGAAATCGGAATTTTATCTGAATCATACAAGGTAGTAGCATATTGTCCAAGCTGCCAGACATCGTTGAGCCATGCAGAGGTAAACCAAGGATATGATACGGTAGTAGACCCATCATTATACTATAAAGTCAAGTTACATGACGAAGATCTTTACCTGATTGTTTGGACCACAATGCCATTTACACTAGTTACTGATACAATGGTAGGCCTAAACCCAGATGAGAATTATGTTCACGTAAAAGTTGGGGATGAAACATGGATTGTTGGAGAAAAAAGATTAGAGGAATTCATGAAGGAGGCAAAGATTGAAGATTATACAGTAACCAAGACCATCAAAGGATCATCACTTGAAGGAAAAAAATACATCCATCCGCTGTTAAATGAAATTCCGGGACTGGAAGAATTTTCAAAAAACCACAAGTTTCATATCGCAGTTGCAGAAAATTTTGTAGACATTCAAACTGGCAGTGGTCTTGTACATCTATCTCCTGCAAACGGAGAAGAAGATTTTGAAATTGCGTCAAAAAGATCAATACCGATTTTTAATCCAATAAATGATGAAGCCAAATTTACAACAGAGGCCGGGGTATATGCAGGATTATTTGTAAGAGATTCTGATGAAAAAATAATAAGTTCACTCAAGGAAAAAGGCGCGCTGGTCAGAATCGGCAAGATAAAACACCAATATCCATTGTGCTGGAGATCACAGCACAAGCTTCTCTGGCTTGCAAGAAGAGGGTTTTTCTATTTTCTTGATAGATTAGGAGACAAGGCAGTAAAGGCGGCAGAAAGTGTCGAGTACTTTTTTGAGCCTCCAAGAAACAGGTTTTTGGAGATAATCAAGGACAAACACCCTTGGTGTATCTCAAGGGAACGTATCTGGGGTTGTCCTTTGCCCATGTGGAAATGCAAAAACTGTAGCCATAGCAAATGGTTCTTCTCAAGAGATGAGATAGTAAAATCAGCTTCTGAGCTTCCAGATGGACCAAACTTTGAGTTACACAGACCATGGATAGATAACGTTTCCATCAAATGTGAAAAATGTGGAAATAAAATGGAAAGAGAACAATTTGTTTTGGATACATGGCACAACAGCGGTGCCGCGCCATATGCATCGCTCTCCGATCCAGAATACAAGGAACTCATCCCAGCACTTTTCCTAACAGAGGGAATAGACCAGACAAGAGGATGGGCATACACACTATTGATAGAAAATGTAATTTTCAATAACGCACCAATTGCACCATTCAAGTCATTTTTGTTCCAGGGTCATGTACTTGACAAAAATGGAAACAAGATGAGCAAGAGCAAAGGAAACGTAATGGATGCAAGTGAATTACTTGGAAAATATTCTGTTGATTTGATAAGATTATACTTTATGTGGAAATCAAGTCCGATTGAGCCAATTAATTTTAGCACAGACGAACTTGTATCAAGACCATACCAGATACTAAGTACGCTGTATCACCTTCATCTGTACTTTAAGCAAAATAGTGAATATGACAAGTATGATAAAACACACAACATACAATGGGCAAAAGAGAAAAACCTCTTAAAAGAAGCAGAGATTTGGGTTTTGTCAAAACTACAAAAATTAATTTCTTCAGTTACAGAGTCACAAGACAAGTGTAGATTCCACGAAGCAGCAAGAGCAATAGATGATTACCTGATAAATTCAGTAAGCCAAGTATATATCCCAATTACGCGTGAAGAACTTTGGGCAGAAGACGACTCTCAAAAAGAGAGAAGATTTGCAATATACGCAACACTTGCTGAGATACTGCAAATCCTAGACATACTTCTTCATCCAGTTTGCCCATTTACAACCCAGTATCTGTATGGCTCCATGTTTGCAGGAAAAAAGAACATACTTCTTGAGGACTTTCCAGTATCACAGGCGTCACTTACAAATGACAAAGTCGAGGAGGCATTTGACTTGATGAAAGAGACAGTATCAGTGTCAGCAGCTGCAAGAATGAAGGGCAAACTCAAGAGAAGATGGCCTCTTGATAATGCAATAATTTGTGTAGAGCCGGGCCAAAAGGCAAAGATAGAATCGCTTTCAGAGTTATTGTTGTCACAGCTCAATGTAGAAAAATACAACATCATTGAACTAGAAAAATCAGAAGGACTAGAACTGGTATCAGATCTTTTACAGAAAGAAATTCCAATAATTCCCAAGGTAGAACTTGAAAGAAAAAAAATAGGACCCAAGGCAAAACAAGACATGGGAAGACTGTTAGACAAGTTTTCACAGACAGACCCAAGTGTGATTGTAAACAATCTTTTGAAAAATGGAGCACACACATTTGATCTGGGAGACAACAAGATTGAATTGTCAAAAGAGGATTTCATAGTTGGCTACTCTGAAAAAGATGGGTTTGCAATGTCAAACCGTGACTCTCTAATTGTATTTATCAGCACAACCAGAAATCGTGAAATGCTAGCAAGGGGGCTGATAAGAGACATTGCAAGAAGATTGCAAGTATTACGAAAAGAAAGAGGATACACCCCCACTGATATTTTAGAGGCCGCATACATTTTGGGCCTTGATGAAGAGTCACTTGAGATGGCAAAAGAAAAACAAGCAGACCTTGCATATCTAGTGAGAGTGAAAAAAATAGAGTTCGAAGACAAGGCCAAAAACTACAAAGATGAGGATCTGGATGGTCAAAAGATTCGAATCTCAGTTGAGTAGCGCTTCATCCATTGCATTAAATAATAAAAAAATACACAATATCCCATGCCAAAGCAGATAACCCTAGACGGTTGGCTCATTTCGCACTTTGCCGTTTTACTAAAAAAGGCATCTTCTCATGTTACAAAGACCAAGACCCCGCTTGTATTGTACAGAAATACACTAGAGGAGGAGGAAGAGGCATACCAAGAGACAGTTTGTACCATCACAGAGGGATACATCATAGTACAGGTCATCACATCAGGTGGAGGAGTAGTGCCAAGTTTTCAGCAGCAATTTGTCTTTTCACTAGACGAGTTTCCAAACTGGCTTATGCGAAAAAGCAAGGATCTGTTTCTCCAGTGTGTCGACACCCTTGAGGAACAATTTAGCTAGTATTCATGTATACACTATATCATAAAACCAGAATTTTGTGATAATGAGGCTTAAAAATACCATCATGAAAAATATCATAGTTTTGAGGGCCGGACCAGGCAAGAGGGTGTCATTTGACACTCGGTACCGACCCCAAAACACTTTTCGTATCATAATGTAAAACATCATGAAACATTAGGTGAAATCAGCAGTACTGGTATAACTGCATTATGCAAAAAACCAACACATGTTACAATCCCCCATACACACAAAGAAAACCATTTCAAAACTTGTGAGCAAAACCAAATTTCACTCATGAACAGCATCAAACTTTGTTCTAGATCCCAACAACATTTTGGATTCACGGTTTGAGTGATGACAAGGCATCAAACAGATTATAAAGACCATAAAAATGAAAAATCACAATGCGTCTACTAGAGTATCAAGCAAAGTCTTTGTTTGCAGAATATGGAATTCCGATCCCAAAAGGATTGACATCCATAGACATCGGACAAGGCAGAAAAGATGCAGCTGTACTAGGATTTCCATTTGTAATCAAAGCTCAGATGGCAGTAGGAGGAAGAGGAAAGGCAGGTGCAATCCAGAAATGCCAAAACGCTGACGAATTTGAGCTAAAGTATCCCGATATAATGCAAAAAGTCGTCAAGGGAGAAAAGACCAAGGCAATCTTACTTGAAAAAATGGCAGACATAAAAAAAGAACTCTACCTTTCGTTGTTTTTGAACAGAGGTAAAAGATGCTATACAATAATTGCATCAGGAGAAGGTGGAGTTGAGATAGAATCTGTCAAGAACCAAATAATACATGAGGTAGGACTTGGCAACGTTGATGCAAAGACTGCAGAAGAAGTAGGAAAACAGATGGGACTAAAGGACAAACCATTAACTCAGTTTATTGATATTTTACAAAAGTTAGCAAAGATTACAGTAGAAAAAGAAGCTGAACTTGCAGAAATTAATCCACTTGCAGTGTTGGGCGATGATTCAGTTGTCGCACTTGATGGCAAAGTCATCATAGATGACAATGCAATGTTCAGACATGACGAATTGCGCAAATTCCAAGAGGTTTCTGAGCTTGAAGAGCGTGCAGAGAAAAGCGGATTTTCACTTGTCGAACTTGATGGGAATATTGCAGTAGTAGGAAACGGTGCAGGCCTTGTCATGTCTACTCTTGACATGTTATCAGACAATGGCGGCAAGCCAGCATGCTTTTTGGACGTAGGCGGTGGTGCAACCACTGAGACAGTGTATGAGGCACTCACTTTGATTAGCAAAATGAAAAAAGTAAAAGGAATACTAGTAAATCTTTATGGTGGAATTGTCAAGACCACAACAGTTGCAACAGCATTTCTCAAAGCATATGATGATAAAATAATTGATCTTCCAGTATTTGCAAGAATGTCAGGTGCAGAAGCTGACAAGTCAAAAGAAATGCTCAAGGGTTCAAGAACAAAGATGTTCGATACCATTGAAGAAGCAATAAATGCAGCAGTAATTGAGATGAATAAAAATGGTTGATCTTTTCGAATTATTAATTGGCAAAGAGGGCGACAAGGACTACAAAAAGAAACCTGTCATAGTTCAAGGAATTACTGGCAAGTTTGGTTCATTTCATACACAACAAATGTTAGCATATGGCACAAATGTTGTAGCTGGGGTAACACCTGGAAAGGGAGGACAAGAGCATGAAGGAGTCCCAATCTATGAGACAATGAGTGAGGCAGTAAATGCAACAGGTGCCAAGATTTCAATAATATTTGTACCAGCAAAGTTCTTTCTTTCTGCAGCAGTAGAGGCCCTAGAATCTGGAATAAAATTACTAATTGCCATACCAGAACATGTTCCAGTAAAAGATGCTTTGACAATAGTTGAATTGGCAAAGAAAAAAGATGCAATTGTGGTCGGTCCAAACACCCCAGGAATCATAATTCCAGGAATAATCAAGATTGGAATCATGCCAGCATCGCCATTCAAGGAAGGAAGAATTGCAGTAATCTCAAGAAGTGGAACTTTGATGTACGAAGTATCACATAATCTATCAGTTGCAAACTTTGGCCAGAGCATATGCTTTGGAATTGGAGGAGATCCAATCAACGGTACACCACTAATCCAAGCATTTGATACGATAAGAAACGGAGCAAACATTGACGGCATTGTAGTCGTAGGTGAAATTGGAGGAGATGCCGAAGAGATGCTTGCACAACATATCATTGATACTAAATTTGACAAGCCAGTAGTAGCATACATTGCAGGAAGAGCAGCTCCAAAAGAAAAGAGAATGGGTCATGCAGGTGCAATAGTTTACGGAAATTATGGATCTGCAGAATCAAAGGTATCCATGTATGCCAAAGCAAACGTACCAGTTGCCAAAAGACCGGCCGAAGTACCCATGCTCTTGGCAGGAAAGCTTGGAAAAGGTAGAATCAAATAGCAGGAAACTGGAGAAATAGAAAATGCCAATCACAGATCCACTGAAAAAATCAATTGCCCAGAAGGCTAGACTTCACTTTAAAGTCTGTTTTTCATGCGGTGCAAAAAACCCAATCAGTGCAACAAGATGTCGTAAATGCCATAACGTTTACCTCAGACTAAAGAACAGAACACTTGGAATCAAAAAGTAGTTAACAATCTCCACCGCAACCACAACTATCATCATCATGAGCCATTTTTAGTGGATTTTTTGCATCATGTTTTGCTTTTTGATAGTGTGCCACATTTAGGATTCTTTCAGCAACAACATGATTTGTACTAGTGGTTTCCAGCCATTTTTCTATTTCATCAATTTTGTAAATATTCCCGCTTGAGAGAATTTTCTTAAACGTATCTTTTATCATTTCATCCTGTTCGCTGTCAAGGGTTCCTTTGCAGTCAATGGATGCTATTTGGTTGAGCAAAACAAGTGAGTGTTCTGAAAGCGGCATAAATTATTCAATTTGCAATCAGTATAAGAATTTTCTAAGATCTCTTGATATATGGGCAAGTGCAAGATTTTTCTGAAAGCAATTTGTTTATCATCAATTTAAAAAATTATGATGAAATAGCTGGTACAAAGTCTGCACGTTTGGCAAAGAGTGCTGCAAAGATTGCAAAAAAGCACAAAGTGAAAATCGTAGTTTGCCCTCCCCAGCATTTACTGTCAGAAGTAACCAGGTCATCCTCAGACGTATTTGCTCAACATCTTGATACTGCAAAGGCAGGCAGTACAACAGGCTTTGTCATTCCAGAGATTGTAAAAAAATCCAGAATAGCAGGGACTCTCATAAATCATAGCGAACACAGGATACCATCAAACGAAATCGAAGATTTGGTGATAAGGCTCAGAGAATTACAAATGATATCAGTTGTTTGTGTACAAGATGTAAGCGAAGCATGGATGTATGCACAACTCAACCCTGATTATATTGCAATAGAGCCACCGGAGCTAATTGGTAGTGGAAAGGCAGTGTCCAAAGAAAAACCAGAGATAATAACAGAATCAGTCAAGGCGGTAAAAAAAGCAAACAACTCTACCCAACTATTATGCGGTGCAGGAATTGTTTCAGGTGGAGATGTATCACGTGCACTAGAACTTGGTGCAAGCGGCATACTTGTTGCAAGTGGCATAGTAAAAGCAAAGAACTGGGAAAAAGCAATAGAAGAATTTGCATTGGCCTTTGTCAAAAAATAATAGATGTTTTATTTTTGCATGAATGATATAACCCATAGATAATTTTCAACTGCATGACCGTAGAAAATGACATACTCGAAGAGCTAAAGAAGATAAGAGAAGCAATTACACCCAAAGTAGCACCTCCAGCACCAGAACCAAAAGGAGTCATTGCAGAATTCAAAGAGTTTATTGGAAAAGCAGGAGTGTTGGGTCTTGCCATCGGTTTCATAATGGGAACCGTGATTGGCAGAGTAGTAACAGCCCTAGTACAAGATCTCATCATGCCAATTCCTAGCGCATTCATAGCAGGCGGAGACTGGCGAAAAGCAATTGTCACAATACCAGTAGGAAATGGAATGAATTTTGGAATAGGAGACTTCATCGGTGTCGTGATTGATTTTCTCATAATCGCCATGGTTATCTTTGTGATAGCAAAATTTGGGCGAAAAGCGGGCTTGAAGTAGCCCTTACCTAATTTTTCATCACACCATACCAAAGACATTAGGAAGGCTTGAAATATTGAATCAGGTCTTTATTTCGCATAATGCTTCCAAGACTAGAATCAATAAAACAGGGAAGAGTGAAGATAGGCCTCACCCAGCAAAAACTTGCATCACTAACAGGAGTCAGCACTTCGATGATAAATCAAATCGAGTCTGGAAGATGCCAGCCAAGCTATTCTACTGCAAGAAAAATATTCGAAGTATTATGGTCCTTAGAAAGCCAATCATCACCAAAGGCAGGAGATATTTGCAGTAAAGAGATTGCCAAGCTCAAGGCCCATGATTCACTGCAGGATGCAATAAAAAAGATGCAAGAGCTGTCAATCAGTCAGATGCCAATCTTTGACGGTACCGAAGTGGTAGGTGTCATAACAGAGGACGGCATTGTAAAACACATTCTAGATAGCGACGAGACTGAACGAAAAAGAATCAAGATATCAGAGATAATGGATGCAAGGCCACCAATTGTAGACTATAACACTCCAGTCAAGACACTCGTATCTTTGATACGATACTCAAAATGTGTCCTAGTGTCAAAACAGAGTAAAATTGTTGGAATAATTACTGCGTCAGATACCCTAAAGCTTGTCGACTAGGATTTTGGATGAGAGCATAGCTCTGCAAGTACACCATGCAATGATTTTGGGTGCATGAATATTATTTTGGTTCCACGTGAGCCAGGCCTTATCTCCCCAAGAAACTTTATTCCGCACACTTTCATCCTGTCAACTTCTTTTTCAATGCCTTCTGTTTCAAGTGCGATATGATGCAGACCCTCTCCCTTTGTTGACAAGAATTTTTTGATTGGGCTGGTCTCTTTTGTAGCCTCCATTAGTTCGATCCTCGAATTATTTAGGTGAAGTATTGCAACTCTAACTCCTTCTGATTCCACAGTTTCAAACTCTACTTCATCAACTCCTAGGGCTTCCTTGTACTGTTTTACTGCATCATCTAGATTATTTACTGCAATTGCAACATGGTCTAGTCGCATCTTAGAATGTCTCCTTTGGCTGGTAAATTCCAAAGACCTCACGGAATGTATTGCTTATCTCTCCGAGCGTAGCGTAATTGTTTACGGCATCAAGGATAAACGGCATGAGGTTTTCATTCTTGTCTGCAGCACTCTTCATTTTTTCTAGTGCATGTTCTGCCTTTGTATTATCACGTGTGCTACGAAGTTCTTTTAGATGCGCCATTTGTTGTGTCTGGATGCTGCCATCAATTTTCATAATGTCTGGTTTTTCTTTTGTAGTATCAGTGAACTTGTTGACACCAACTATGACTCTGTCCCCTCCGTCAATTTCCTTCTTTAGGCGATATGCATTTTGTCTTATTTCAGACTGGAAAAATCCTCGCTCAATTCCAACAAGTGAGCCTCCCATTCTGTCAATTTTCTTCAGATACTTGTTTGCCTCTGCTTCTATGGTATCAGTTAGATTTTCCAAATAATACGAGCCAGCAAGAGGGTCAACTGTTTTTGTGATTCCGCTTTCATGTCCCACAATCTGTTGTGTCCTCAAGGCAATCTTTACTGCAGCTTCTGTTGGCAAGGCAAGTGCCTCATCTTTTGAATTGGTATGAAGTGACTGGCACCCTCCAAGAACTGCGGCCATTGATTGTACCGCAACACGCACAATGTTATTGTCAGGTTGTTGCGCAGTAAGGGATTCACCACTTGTCTGTACGTGGAACTTTAGCTGGATTGATCTTTTGTCTTTTGCATGGAATCTGTCTTTTAGTATCTTGGCGTAAATTCTTCTGGCAGCGCGGAATTTTGCAATCTCTTCCAAGAATTCACTAGTGCAGCAGAAAAAGAATGATAACCTTGGTGCAAAGCTGTCAATTTTCAATCCCCTGTCAACACAGGTCTCAATGTATTCTATTGCATTTGCAAGTGTAAATGCAACTTCTTGTACTGCGTTGCATCCTGCTTCTCTCATGTGATATCCTGATATCGATATTGGATACCATTGAGGAACTTTTTTTGAGCAATATTCAATCATGTCACCAATTAGTCTCATAGAGGGACGCGGTGGATAGATGTACGTGTTTCTTGCAATGTATTCTTTTAGGATATCATTTTGTGTAGTGCCTCGCAATTGCTTGCTGTCCACTCCTTGTTTTTCTCCAGTTGCAATGTATAGTGCAAGCAGTGTAGATGCAGTAGAATTGATTGTCATAGATGTACTAACTTTGTCAAGCGGAATTCCGCCAAAGCATTTCATCATGTCTTTTAATGAAGTAATGGAAACACCGACTTTACCCACTTCGCCTTCTGCATGAGAATCATCTGCATCATAGCCAATTTGTGTTGGCAAGTCAAATGCCATTGAAAGACCTGTCTGGCCCCTCTCAAGCAGATACTTGAATCGATTATTTGTCTGCTCGGCAGTACCAAAAC
>JABDBR010000018.1 GCA_013288545.1 Nitrososphaerota archaeon
AACAAAATCAGGCGACAAATGGAAGACATATGAATTTCTCAAGGAAAACGGCCTGCCTTGTGCAGATTCATCGCTACCACAAGACCAGGACAAGTTCCTCAAGGACCACAAGTTTCCAATCATAGTAAAGCCAAGGGAGGGCCATGGTTCTCTGCATTTCTATATTGTACACAACATCAAAGAACGTGACAATGCAGAAAACGCAATCCGAAATGCAGGGTGGAGGCCTTTGCTGCAAGAATATCTCAAAGGTGATGATTCAGAATTTACAACAGGTGTTACAACAAGTCATGATGGCAAAGTAATGTCTTCAATCTCAATGAACAAGACCCTAAAGAGCGGGCAGACATACAAGGCCTTCATTGATACATACAAGGATGTTAGAAAGTCTGCAGAACAAGTTGCACTCAAGATAGGAGCAAGAGGTGCAATCAACATCCAGGCAAAAATGTCCAGTGGAAAACCAAAGATATTTGAAATCAATGCACGATTTTCTGCAACATCGCCACTCAGGGCAGTTGCAGGCATAAACGAGCCAGACATTGTATTTCGTAACATGGTACTAGGTGAGAATATCAAAATGAAAGAATACAAAAAACTAGTATGCATGAGATACTGGAACGAAGTATACGTTCCATATTCAACATATAAAAAAGTTCAGCGTGATGGAAAGGTGGAACACTCTGACTCGTTTATTCCAGATTATTTTTAAAAAAATTCGTTATATCACATCAGTCTTGCAAATAGTATGCTGGTTGCATTTTTCATCACCTTGGTTGCATAAATTGTAGATATCATCCCTGCAAACATTGCAGCCCCAAGATATGCAAATACCAAGTTTTCAAATCCAGAGCTTGCAAGTAAGATGCCGCCTACTATTACAATTAATGCAGATATCATGACAATGAATGCAAGTAATTTTATTTTATTTGTCAACATCAAAAGCAAGCTATTTGCAGTAAAAAGAGACAAGAATACATTTGCAATAGAGGCAATGCGAAGCACGTGTATGCTAGCCTGTGAAAACTCTACATGAGCCATCACATATGGTTGAGCAAGATTAAGAACTATGGCAGTTACAACAGAGGAAAAAACTGTTACCAAGAGCAATTTTTTGTACGTATTTTCGATGTATTTGCTAATCATGCCTGCTTGTGATACCCTGATCTTTATGCTGACATTATTCATGTGCATGTGGATTGGCTCCATCATCACATACTGGATTATCGAGGCAGGCAGCAATACAACCAATGCCAAGTCTGCACCCGCATGGTAAACAGAATTAAAGGCCATTGGCAACCCAAATCCCCCATGTAGAACCAGAGGATTGTACATCCATGACAAGATACGGTCTGCAAACATGGTTACAAGATAAAATGTTCCATAAAGTGAGTACGATGTCACCTCCCAGAGCTGAACTGCAAATCTTGATTTTATGGTCTTGTCTGTTCTGCTAATTGGATTGTAAAAATGAGGCTTGTCTGCAGATGTGGTCACGGTGTTGGCTTTGAGTAATTTATAGTGCTGGTATATTGAAAAAACTGACAGTGCAATAAAAGCAGTTATCAGCCCTGCAAAATATCTTGTAACATTGTCAGGTATTATGATATCAGCAAAATAATATACAGAAAGCAGTGACGCAAATGCAGCAGTGTATGCTATAATCAACTGGCCCAGTTTTTTTAGTGCATACATAATCATGTAGCTTGCACGATGCAGTGATACAGTAACTGTGCTTATTGCTACAATGCCAACAAGGTTCAGCGGAATGTGTGCAAAATATCCAATTGCAAATAGAGTACATACAGTTGCAGACAAGACAGCTCCCACAAGACCATAGGTCCGCTTTTGCAGCCTTTTTACTTCGCCCATGTTTGTTTGTGCATTATAGAACAAAAACAGCCTGTTGAACACCTGCAGTGTTCCTTCAGTTATGACAAGGCCAAGAAAGACTCCACTTACAAATGCAGTTGTAATCTGTATCGGCAGTCCCCATGCCATCCACAATGATACACCTGTGATAAACAACAATGCAAGTGAGCCAAGCCATGGAAAGATCATTCCAATTCCTTCCACCAATCTTTTTTGCAGGCTAGGTATCTTCATCGTAAATGATTCTATGAACAGTTCCTTGCTTTTTCCCCTTGTCTCATACATGTCAAGAAAATTGTATATGTAATATGCAAGTGCATGAAAGTCTGCAAACCCATATTGCATCAGGGTTTCTTTTCGGTAACCAAGACACTCAAGCAATACTATAATGTCTGCAGTGTTGTTCACGTTTGGTTGCACTTCAATTATAGAGCGTGCAACCTTTTGTGCAAAGATCCTCGATTCCCTTGATGTGTTTTGTTGTTTTGTTGTAAGCATTTTTTCTACCTCAAATTTTATGTGACAATCTCAGGTGCAAGTTTTGATTTGATGTGTTCTACAACATCTGTAAGGCCGTCAGAGAGCGTAATTTTTGGCGCAAATCCTGTTGCGTTTACAATCTTTTCAGCATTGGCAAGGCCAAATTTGACATCACCTGGCCTTGGAGGGCCAAACTTGTGCGGTACATTTCCAGTGCCTGTCACAGATTTTATAGTCAAAAGCAGTTCAAGTATGCTTGTTGCATTACCTGTTGCCACATTGAACATCTCCCCTACAGCATTCTTGGACTCCATGGCAAGCATGTTGGCATGAACAATATCTTTTACGTGTATGAAATCCCGTGTCTGCAAGCCATCCCCAAATATTGTCGGAGTCTGCTTGTTCATCAACTGGTTTACAAAAATTGTAATCACACCACTATAGTCATTTAGTTTTTGTCGCGCGCCAAAGACGTTAAAGTATCGTAACGCCACAGTCTCAAGCCCATATGTTTGATAATATGCACTAAGATAGTCTTCAACTGCAAGTTTTGTTGCACCATATGGGGAATATGGCCTGCACACTTGCAGCTCAGATGCCTTGCCCTTGAGAATGCCATATACTGCAGCAGATGATGCAAAGACAAGTCTTGGTATCTTATTTGCCACACAGAAATTCATTATCTCAAGTGACATGTTTACATTGACGTCATGGACTACCATTGGCTCTGTAATTGATCGTGTTATGCTTGCAATTGCAGCTTCATGAAACACAACATCAACACCGGATACGTCTGCCATAATTTTTCCAATGTTTTTTGCATCCCCTATTTTTACATGCAACAAATCATTTCCATCATGCTGTTTTAGATTGTCAAGCGAGCCAGTGCTGAGGTTGTCTATGACAAATGTTTCAATTTTTCTTTTTAGCAGTTCATCTACGATGTGACTTCCAATAAATCCCGCGCCCCCGGTGACCAGCGCTTTTCTTGGTGTCATTGTATAATAGCCTCGCAGGATTTTGCTTCAGGGTCTTTGTGTGAACTGGTAAGATTTTCATATTCTTTTTTAAAGCTCTCCACACATTTTTCTAGCGTAAATTCAGCATGCACTTTTTTTATGGCAGCTTCTTCGAACTGACGTCGAAGGTTGTCATCTGTCAATAACTTTACCATTCCTTGTGCAAGATCATGCGGCCTTCTGCTTCTTACAAGCAACCCACATCCATCAAGGGCTTCTCGTACTCCCCCAACATCAGATGCAATGACTGCCTTGCCACATGCCATCGCTTCAATAATTGTAAACGGAAATCCTTCAGTGATGCTGCTGATTGCAATTATATCTGCCTCATTGTACACTTTTTCAGGCTCTTTTGTTCCGCCCATGAATTTTACATTGTCTTCAAGTTTTAGATCCGCTACTGTCTTGAGGCACCGGAGCGAATAGTCAAGATCACTTGATGTGCCATAAATCAGGCACAAAATATCAGGAATCTTTTCTCTTGCATAGTTTATGGCCTGGATCAAGCATACAATATCCTTGAAGACATCCACTCTGGCTACTGTAACAACAGTGGGTCGGTTGTTTGTCCGTGTAACCTGCATGGGCTTGAATCTGGATGTGTTAACCCCGTTGTAGATGACTTTTATCTTGGCAGGGTCTGCCCCAAGGCTTTTCTCCCAGTTTTTGTTTGCCTCGCAGACAGGAGTGATTACATCTGCAACAGAATATACCACACGCACAATGTTGTGCGAAAAGACCTTCCAGAATATCTTTGAGGGCTCGTCAAACAAAAATGCATTATAATACAAAAGCAATTCCCGAAACGCAACACCGTGCTCTGTTATTATCACAGGACAGTTGCTCTCTTTTTTTGCATATACAGCAACCAGTGATGGAAGCCATGCAAGAGAGCAATGTATGACATCAACTTTTGGCACCTGTATTGAAAGAAGTTGTATGTTTCTCTGGATTAACTGAAAAGCAGTAAGAGCTTCTTTGAATGTCATGCTGCTATACATCGGCTCGTTGTTGAGCAACTCGATGAAGATATCCCATGTCAGTGGATCCTCAAGGCATTTTTTTGCATCATATTGTACCAGTAGATCATGCAGTTGTATCACAACATCTGCAAGCACTTTGGTATTGCAACGATCAGAGAGTACAGACTTCATAAACTCTGTATACAGAGGAAAGAACTTTTCTTTTATCACACGCTGTGTAGTCTTGAGAATTCTTGCCTGCAAAAGATTGTCTCGCTTGCAAAATTCTTCATATCGCGTGGCGCCAAATATTGGAACTTCAATTACTGTTGTGACATTTTTTGGAATTGTATATACACTATTGCTGTTTGGGTTTGAGAGTTGATTTATGACTGCAAATTCATACTCTGGCATTGAATCTATGAGTGTCTTTGTCCACGTGTAAACTCCTCCTGTTGCAAAGTTAGGATAACAGTCCCAGTTGATTATCAAGACTTTTTTCATTTCTTCTCCTCGGAAATTTTATTGAAGATGCGCTGGAAGATATGCGGGTTTGATTTGTCATCAGATGTTGCCACAATTTCGCTCAAGAAATTTTTGATGGCGTTATCAACATCTGCAGATACTTGCATGTTGGCAGTATGTATCCCCGACTGTGGTACTTGGTCAGACTTTCGTATCCTCAGAGATTCCATGGCTTCCTTTTCGCCAAAAAACGGATTTACTTTTCTTGAAAGGGAGACATATTTTTCATAGATATTTTGTGCCTTGTTGTTTTCGCATGCCAAGTTATAGAACTCGTATGCCTCCTGGTATGACCAGAGTGCCTCCCTGACAGAGTTTCCTATCACTTGTATGGCATTATTTTCGTACAAGGTGGCAGTCTGCAGGTATAGTTGCCTTGCACCAGCCAGGTTGCCATCCATGGCAAGGCAGTCTGCTGCGCACGAGCAGCTAAGTGCAGCCCTCACAAAAGAATTCTGCTTGATGCATTCTGACGAGTCTTTTAGATAAAAAATAAACGCCTTGAGATATTCCCCCTCGTCCTCCATTTTTATGGCATTAAGCCACAGGTTAGATTCATTTGTAATCCTATCCATCCATGTCTCTAGTTTTTTCAATCCATTGGCATTTCAATGTCGTATTTTTTAAGATAGAAGTAAATTTCTTTAGGTAAAATCTTGTAGAGAATAGTTCTAGAAATACCTACTGAGAGAGTTTTCGTCAATGTATTTAATATTCAAAGAGAGTTAGAGTCCGAATGTGTTCCATCATAGGATACCTAGGCGATATATCTGCAACAAAAATTCTTGTTAGTGGATTAAAGCGCATGGAGTACAGGGGGTATGACAGTGTTGGCGTGGCAACTTTTGCAGACAGCCAAATTAGCGTCAAAAAAGGAGTTGGCAGAGTAGAGCAGGTAAACAGCAAAGCAAACTTGCAAACATTGCAAGGAAACATTGGAATTGGCCATACAAGATGGGCAACACATGGTGGAGTCAATGAAGTCAACGCCCATCCACATTTATCAAGTTCAGGAAAAATTGCCATTGTACACAACGGAATAATTGACAACTATAAAGAATTAAAAGAAATTCTTCAGAAAAGAAAATATTTTTTCAAAAGCGAGACTGACAGTGAGATCATTGCAAATCTTTTGCAGTATCATTATGATATGACAAAAGATGTCAAAAGATCAATTATAAAAACTGTAAATGAGTTAAGGGGGGATTATTCATTTGTTGCAGTCTTCTCAGACGGCACACTTGCTGCAGCCAGGTTCCATGAGCCACTCATAGTGGGCGTGGGAAAAAATGGATATTTTATTTCCAGCGATGTCTTGGGATTCATCGAGCATACAGATGAGGCAATATATCCAGACAATGGAGAAATTGTAATAATTAATTTTGATGGCATTGAATTATTTGATTTTGCAGGCAACCCAGTAATGCACCAGGTTACAAAAATATCAAAAGAATTTGCAGATGCATACAAGGGAGATTATGCACACTTTACATTAAAGGAAATTTTTGAGCAACCCCATGCAATATTGAAGGCAGGAGAAAACACAAGGGCAGAACTAGAGTCATTTGCAGGAACGATACGAGATGCAAAACAGCTCTACATCACAGGCAGCGGCACAAGTTATAACGCAGCACTTGTTGCAAAGCACCTATTTCTAAAATATGGTAAAAAAAAGATAGAGGCAATAATTTCAAGCGAGGCGCGATTCTATCCAGATTATTTTGACAAGCAGTCAATTCTCATAGCACTGTCGCAGAGTGGTGAGAGTGCAGATGTCATGGAAGCAGTAAAGATTGCAAAGGGTAACGGCGGAGAAATATTTTCAATTGTAAATACAATGACCTCGTCTCTTGCACAGATATCATCTATTTCAGTTGGGCTAAACTGCGGCCCAGAAATAGGAGTAGCTGCAACCAAAAGTTTCACATCCCAATTGTCAGTCATCTATAAAATTGCAAACATGGTATGCAGTGAACAGATAGGATTTGATCTGAAAAAAACATCTGCTGCCATGAATTTAGTTCTAGAGTCTAGCTCACAGATACATAAAGTGGCCCGGGCCCTCAAGCATGCATCTGACATTTACATCATTGGAAGGGGGATTCATTATCCAATTGCACTGGAGGCAGCACTAAAGCTAAAAGAATTGACATACATACATGCAGAAGGTCTGCCAGGTGGCGAGCTAAAGCATGGGCCGCTGGCCCTAATGGATTCAAATTCTTTTGTAATTGTCATAAATCCCAATGATTCAACATATGGCGATACACTGACTTCGGCAAGGGAGATAAAGGCAAGAGGTGCCAAGATAATTGGCATCTCAGACATTTCAAGTGATGTGTATGATTATTTGATCGAGGTACCAAGCATCAACGAGTCAGCATATCCATTTGTTGAGATTGTACCAATACAGTTATTGGCATATTATGCAGCGCTAGAAAATGAAACAGACCCTGACTATCCAAGAAATCTAGCAAAGTCAGTAACAGTCAAGTAAAACCAATCTAGATACTTGACAGATAACAAATCTTATAGAACATTTTGAGCAAATCAAGATAACAAAGAGCAGTCAAGGTAAATATGATGTTCAAGATAGTGCGCATTACAAAAAAACACGAGGCAGAGTCGAGCAAAAAGTGGTTAACCGCATCTGATTTTACAGGAGGTGAAAGATATTCATAGAATTCATGATTCTTCCAGCACTGCAGAGCACGTATACTTTCATGTTCCCACATGTGTAGAATGTAAAAAGACCATACATTTTCATGCAGGGGACATAATCAACGGCGACAAATGGTACCATAGTGCATGCTGGAGCACAACTGAAAAGAAACAGCAGATTCTCTGTCAGAACTGAAAAATCTGCAATTTCAGACATTTTTTTGTCTCACAGTATTCATTCCTATCCGATATTATCATATATCAGCCAAGTCAAATATCAATAAATGCGGAATTTAACAAATAATCAAAATTTCACAAATGGAAACATCCCAGATGATCTGGTAAATTTCCTCAGACAGGACACATATTCATTAATAATAAAGGGGTATGCCGGAACAGGCAAAACCACTCTAGCGCTCACAATTTTAAACGAGATGCAGATAAAGACAAACTGCCTCTACATATCTACCAGGATATCCCCCGATCAACTCTTCCAGTATTATCCATGGCTTGAAGAATCTTTTGGCGGTTCAAGAAAAACAAAACTGACCGAAGCTGCAGAAAGCGCAGATGGTTCACTAGTCTTTGTTGATGCAAGACTTGATGAGCCAGGTTCCCTTTTTGAGCGTATTACAAATGAGCTGATGGATGTCAAGGCACCAACAATAATTATCGATACATGGGATGCAATAGGATTTTTCATGGACAAAGAGGCCTTGATGAATAACGCAAGAGTATTGCAGACATGGAGGGAAAGGGCTGGCGCAAAAATAATTTTTGTTACAGAATCTCCAGAGGACACTACATTTGATTTTCTAGCAGATGGCGTGGTGGAGCTAAAACAAGTGTACCACGACAACAGAAAAGTCAGGGAGATCTTTTTGTCAAAGTTACGAGGCTCAAGAATAAACAGTCCATCATGCATCTTCTCGCTAAATAACGGAATATTTCAAAGCTATGGACATTACCAACCAAAAGAATTTACAAATATTGCAATTGCAAAAGAACGCAGATCAGCAGATCAAGGCAATGACATAAAAAATTCACACATACCATCAGGATATGAAGACCTGGACAAATTATTTGGTGGAGGGTTTCCAAGTGGCGGAATAATCACACTAGAACTTGACACACATGTAAACACCAGAGTAGCAATGGCGTTTCTAAGTAAAATCATCACAGGATTTATGCACCGTGGCAATCCAGTCTTATTCCAGCCATTTGAGGGAGTAGAGCCAGAGCACATAAGCCAGTTCCTAAAACCCCCGCCAGGAATGAAATCAAGCGGTTCAATAGAAATATTGTCAAATGGAAACAAGGCAAGAATTGCAGAGTACCTATCAAGTCCAAAATATAACGAAAACAAGAAAAAATTACAGCATTTTCAAAGCACTATGCGCAGACTCAAAACTAGGCACAAAAAAGGGCTGCTGAGCATAATAGGCTCTGACTTGGCACGAGGGTTGTCAAATGCAGAGAACGGAAGACATGGAATTGAAAGCCTGGTATCTTTCATAAAATCAAATTCTGCACTATCAGTCTTTGTTCTAAGACAATCAAAGGATGACTTGCTAGAGTACTTGTCTGAGATTTCAGACATACACCTGAAGATACTTGAAATAAACGGCTCGCTGTTTTTGCAGTCAGAAATTCCGTGGTCACATCTTTATGCCATAGTTTCAAGAAATTACACAGACCACAATGAAATCACAATAGAGCCCATAGTGTAAATATCACCTTTTGCGTTTACTGGTTCAGAAATAGAAGAATCTTCCATACTCCTTAAATGAACTATAGAAGAATGTACCTTACTTGCTAATAGAAAAGTTCAACGGCTCACATCGTAACATAGAACAAGAGAATAAAGAGACCCAGTATGCAGATCTTGAAAGATATTTCATATCACAACCACAAAAAGAATTTGCAAGCATTGCAGGCCATGAAATGAAGACTACAATTCAGGCAATATTGGCATATTCAGAACTCTTGCAAGACAAGCATGATGAGTCAAGAGAAGATTACATCAAGGCAATATTGAGAAATGCTCAAAGGCTCAAGATGCTTTCAGATAACCTAACAGATCTGACCAAGATTGATGCAGACATGATGAAATTAAGAAAAAAACGATTTGACCTTGGTGCATTGGTTTTATCCCTAGTCAAGGACTTTGAGAGCATGAACAGGCATAATGAATCAAAAATCAAGATTTCAGTCCAGTCAGTAAGGCATGTTTTTGTCAATGCAGACGCACAAAGACTTGCCCAAGTCATTTTAAATCTCTTGGATAATGCAATCAAGTTTACCAAAGATGGAAGCATATCAATCACACTAGAACAGAGACCAGGGGAAGATTTCATACTGGCAACAATAACTGATACAGGACCTGGAATTGACAGCAAGGTAAAGCCAGATTTATTTAACAAATTTGCTACATCATCGTACAGCGGCACAGGACTGGGGTTATACATTTGCAGAAACATCATAGAGGCTCATGGCGGAAGGATCTGGGCAGAAAATAACTCTGGCAGAAACGGAGCAACTTTTTCATTCACCATTCCAGCAAACCATATACGTTCTAACCTAAATTACACTAAATTTTTAAATTCAACAATAAAGGTGTAAGATAATGAAAAAGATTCTAGTTGTAGACGATGAGCCAGACATTACAGCATCCATAAAAAACGGGTTACAAAGAAAAGGGTTTGAAGTTGACGTGTACAACGACCCATCAGATGCCCTGTCAAATTTCAAGCCAGACACCTATGATTTGCTACTAATAGACATCAGGATGCCAAAGATGAACGGCTTTGAGCTATACCGCGAAGTAAAAAAGAAGAGCAATGACGTTAAAATTTGCTTTTTTACTGCTTTTGAGGTATATTATGACGAATTCCGAAAAATGTTTCCCAATCTAGAAGTCAAGTGCTTTATCAGAAAGCCCATCACCATCAATGATCTTGTGACTCACATAAACTCTGAACTGGAAAAATAACTATTCAAGACACATCATTGCCTTATTGGAGTAACAGATGCTTGTCTTACCTCATCGACAAAAAATGGTGGAAGAGTGCTGTACGAGTCAGCATAGACGTATACAGTTCCAATTCCTTTTGATGCAACCTCTGTTAATTTTGATACCATTTCATCACGTGAAGTGACATTTCCAAGTATGACGCTTAATTTTGCAGGGGGCAGTTGTTCATTAATTAAAATATGGTGTGACTTGTCAGACTCTATTTCATGGATGTTTGCTATATCAGTACTGCCGCTTGTTATGTAACTGTCAACTTGGGGAAAGTTGTACCCGGGATTTATGTAGACAAGACCACCCAGGCTGTGCACGTGGTCTGAGAATTGTTTAAAGTTCTTTAGGTTGTCAGTGCTGCTTTCATTATCAAAAAATATTCCATCGGTTGGCACTGGAGACTTCATGTAATAATCAATGTTTTTCATACTCTCAGACGTGTTGAATACGTATCCTAGCGTCTTGATTCCCCTGTGCTTTAGATTAGCTATAACACTCTGCCAGTCTTCTGACAAGGAATCACCACATGGGCCGCTGCAGGGATTGATAATGACATACTTTATTGTAGCCGGATACTTGTCAGCTGCTTCATAAATTTGGTTCCATTGTGAATCATATGGATCAAAATATGGAACAACAATCATCTTTACAGTTTGGTTTTCTGTCATGTTTGCCAGCATATCACTAGAGACGTCGTTTCCCTGCATCTTTATATAAAAAAACAAGACAAGTGTCAAGGCAACTGCTACAAATACTGCAGCAAGAATTTTTTTCAATCATATAAATAATTATTTTGGTATTTTAAATAATGATGCTTAACATTTTGCTAGAAAATCATACATTTATTTTTCTTACGAAAAATATTTCCCAGCGAAAACAGGATATCTATAATAGAACAATGTACCATAGTATTTTATATATAACATTTTCACAGTAGAAGCGTCTAGAGTATGTCACAGCAACAAATGTACAGACCAATGCTTAACATCTATGATCTCGTTGATCGTGTCTTAGACAAGGGCCTAGTTATCGATGCAAACCTTTCAGTTTCACTAGTAGGTATAGAGATTCTTGTCATAAGAGCAAGAATAGTAGTATCAGGTATTGATACATTCTTACGATATGCATCTGCACTGGGACTTGCTGCACCGCCGGGATTGCCTCAAAAATAAGAGAACTGATCTAAATTGGCAGTGTGTCTAGTATGCGGTAAATTTGATGAAGTAGATCTTAAGAAAGCAATGAGCGGAGGCTGGGTCTTTATGCGATGCCCAGAATGCCACAGAGGCACGCCGTTGGACATTATCATGACCCACCTATCAAAAACAGTTACAGAGCAATACATCGACGGATTCTGCCAGCGTCACTGGTTCAAAGATAGCGGAATATGCGGTTATTGTAAGATTAGAAGAGAAGGTGTGAACGAAGATGTCGCTTAGTCAACGCCAATTTACTCCAGGGCAGCTGACAATAGTAGATCTAGTAGATAGAATTCTAGACAAGGGTGTAGTAATTACTGGAGACATTACAATTTCAATTGTCGGTGTAGATTTGCTTTCTTTGAAGATAAATCTCGTAATAGCATCACTTGAGACAGCAAAACGATACGGCATAAAACTTCCTTGGGAAAAATGGGAGAAGGAACAAAAACGCATACCTCCAAAAATTACGCCGCATAAAAGTGCAAAGAGGTAATGCACCCCAATGAATTCAAAAGTCCGTAAACCAAAAAAGGTAATCGTCCAGCAAGTAAATCTTGACGGCAAGAACCTACAAAAAGGACTTGCAAAGCTTGTGCTAGTTGTAATTGAATTACTCAGGCAAGTGTTAGAAAAGCAAGCACAAAAAAGAATCTCATCAGGAACTCTAACTAGAGAAGAAGTTGAAAGACTTGGACTTGCTTTCATGCAGATAAAACAGACAATAACTGACATATCAGAACAGTTTGGATTTGCACCCCAAGAGTTTGACATTAGGCTAAACCAGACGCACAATAAATTAACAGGAACTTCATCTAATACCACACTTGTGGAAGTAGTTGATCATCTGCTAAGCAAAGGAATCTTGCTTGCAGGCCAGGTAAAAATTTCTGTTGCAGATATTGACTTGGTCATACTTGACCTTCTTGGTGTCTTGTCTGCAGTGCACGGTGTCAAAAAATCAAGCAAGAAAAGGAGCACAACAAAATGAAGACAATAGGCAAGTATGTTTATTGTATCATGGACGGTGGAGGAACAAGCCAGAGTTTTGGAAAGATAGGCCTTGAGAACAGTGAGGTATACACCATATTTCACAAGGACCTAAGCGCAGTTGTAAGCAAGATAACATTCAAAGAGATGAGTCCAGACGTTGACAGCATCATAACGCACCAAAAGGTCGTGGAAAACTCTAGGAGTATTGGAACCACACTCCCAGTGAGATTTGGCATAATGTTCAAGACAGATGAAGGCGTAAAACAACTTCTAGTGAAATCATATAATGACTTTAGATCAAAGATGAACAAGTTACACGGAAAAGAAGAATTCGGGATCAAGGTTATCATAGAAAAGGAAGGTATGGAAAAGATCAAGGGTTCAGTAACACAGAATTCAAAGGAGGTCAAAAAAATGAAAAAAGAAATTTCCAAGTCAGGGGAAGGCGCGTCATATTTTATCAAAATGCGAATGGATGAATCCATCAAAAATGAGACACTACGAAAAATAGATGATCTAACAAGCCAGATTCATAATGAACTTTCAAGCACGGTTTCAGACAGTGCCATACTAAAATCAGACTTGTCCGAGATAGTTCTCAATACGGCATACCTTATTGATAAAAACGACATTACAAAATTCATTGAAAGTGTAGAAAAAATAAAAACACAATACAAAAAACACGGATTAATAATTCACCAGAGCGGACCATGGGCACCATATTCATTTTGTTGAGGAACATGAAATGCTGATAACATTTTTAATTATGAAATTAACGTTCGGGGCAATCATGAACGAGTGCAATCGCTTGGCATTAGAGGCAGACAAGGCAGAGCGCTCAAGATGGATAAAAACAAGATTGATCAGACTGCGAACAGATTATGAAAAAGGAATCATTGATGACATGGCCTATGCTGCAGGAGAGGAGAAGATACTAAAAGATTTACGCGATGGAGCGAGCACCTAATGAGTAGTCCCTATGACGAAAATGATAGGGCAATAATGCATGCATTACAGGTAAAAAAAATCCAGAACCACATAAAAGAACAAGTTGAGAAGGTAAAGATGGATGCATTCACCGCACGTGAGGAGCTCATACAGCAAAGGGCTGAAAAAATAGAACAGGTGAGACAAAAACTAAACGATACAACCCTATCCATAATTAAAAAACACGAATTGATAAAAGACAGATTAAACCAAGAGGCAGTATTCAGGGAAGCAAACATTCGTGTAAGCCGTGGGCTAGAGGCACTGGAAAAATTCATTCAAATTCTTCGTGATACAGAAATGGAAGACGAGATGCTCAAAAAAGCAATCCGTGATCCTATAATATCAAGTACTGCCAAGTCAGAGGCAAGAAAAGTCATCACTTCAGAGTTTTTCAAATCTGTTCAAAAACAGCTAGTCATGCAAACAGAATTTATCAACATAGCGGCTCATGAACTTCGTACACCCATCATGCCCATACTGGTAAACGTGGAGTTGTTAGCAGAGAGGCTAGGCAGTGACAATGATGAAATAAAAATAATTGTGCGCAATGCAAAGAGACTGCACCGCCTTACTGACAACATCCTAAGTGTGACAAGAATAGAGAGCAAATCACTGACTCTGAAAAAAGAGGTATTTGACATCAATGGTCTAGTAGAGAATGTCGTAAAAGACGAGGGAGCACACATTGAAAACAAAAGTGTAAACATTGCCACCAAGAATAATGGCAAGCCAATAGAGATAGAGGCTGATCGTGACAGGATAGCTCAGGTGATATCCAATTTTGTCCACAATGCAATCAAGTTTACAAAAACTGGAACAATTGTTGTATCAACAAGAGTCAGGGGCGATAATGTAATAGTAGATGTAAAAGACAATGGTCCAGGAATAGACCACCAGATAATACCTCTATTATTTACAAAGTTTGTCACAAAGTCAGACAGAGGAACCGGTTTGGGGCTATACATCTGCAAAAATATCATAGAAGAACACGAAGGAGAGATTGGGGCAGAAAACAGTGCAGATGGAATTGGTGCAATTTTCTCATTTAGCTTGCCAATAAAAAATAATTCATCCAAGTAACGAGTCGCACATTAGAAATTTAAATTCCAGTTTGTATGTTTGACAGTTTTTGCCTAGCTTGTAGCAACTCCAGAAGTTTGGTTTCCAGATATTGTAAGAGGTGTGTGACCCTTTGATATGGAGAAACTTGTCTTTGTACCGTCTATTGTAACCTTTGACTCGCTCCATTTCATCCCATTGCTAGGGTCTACCAGGCAAAACACATAGTCACCTACCTTGAGGTTT
This sequence comes from Nitrososphaerota archaeon, assembly GCA_013288545.1. Classification (GTDB taxonomy): domain Archaea; phylum Thermoproteota; class Nitrososphaeria; order Nitrososphaerales; family Nitrosopumilaceae; genus Nitrosotalea. The sequence continues at coordinate 15,032 of JABDBR010000018.1, forward strand.
GAGAAATCTGCTTCCCCGTGATAATTAATTTTTGATTCAGAGATCAGATTGTTGTTATTGTCCAAAAGGTCTACTGCAAAGCTGCTATTTTTTGCAGACAAGAGCTTTGATTGCTCATCGTATGCTTTTACCGTAATGAGGCTGTTAACCATCGGAGGCCATGGCGTGATTATCTTTATTTCTCTTGCAACTCCAGAAGGCAAGAGTACAGGCCAGTAAGAGTATGACATGTGCTGGCCAATTTTTACATCAATTGTATAATGATCGTTGTTTACCATGGTGGGCTCTAGCCAGAAACGCAGTGTTTGCCCATTGACATCAGTAAAATCCATGCCCCATGTTTTGTTGTCTTGATCTTTGATGTATACAATGGAATTATCAACCGGGGTAAGTCCATCATTGTAAAACACATTGGGTCGCATGCCGCCTGGCGGGAACAGGTGGAGAGCCAAATTCTTGTGTGCCGTGTTTTGCCCAGTGTCATCAAGTCGGACATACTCCGTATCAGCACACATGCCATTTGCATAAACTTCGATTTTGTATGTGTGACCCAGTGGCAAGGAATCAATATCAAAAGGATTACTGGATATAGAATCAATGCTTCTGTAGATTGACTGGCTTGAATCTTGGTAAATCTTCAAGGACACGCCATAGGTATAGGCCCTATCCCCTGCTGCATATGATACAGTTGCAGAAACAGAACCAGTTTGAGGCAAATGGGTTGATTTTGGCGCAACATAGTTGTAACTTTGTGTGACAGGTTTTTTCGTCACAGATAGACTAGTTTTGTTTACAGGTACAACGTGGCTTGTTCCATAGTATGCAGTCATGGTAAGATTTCCTTGTGGAGTAATCGTTCTAGAATTACTTTTTGTTCCATCATTCCAGTGATCAAGGGTATAGTTTTGAAAGTTTGACAGTGTCACAGTATAATTATTTCCAGGAATGGCACTAAATGTAAATGGCGTAAATCCAGTGCTGCTATTTTTTCCAAATGTGACTACAGTCCAAAGTCCAGGCAGTGGTTTACCTGTTACAGATGCTGCATTCACAGTTACAAGAACAGTGTTGTTCGTTTGGACATCAAGCAGGTGCATCAGTGTATCAAGATATCCCGGAAGGGAATTAAATGGATTAGGCAAGGTAGAGTTTGAGATATACATGTATTGCACAAGCTTTGACATGTTTTCAACATAGGCCTTGTCAGCAGCATCTACACTGTATGCAATAAATGAAAAATTCGACTTGGTGAAATTTTTGTGCCATCCTTCAAATGATGATACAGATGGAAGAGATGGATTGTCGTAAAGTACCATGTTGTTTACAGTTCCAATGTATGAAGGCAGTGTGTCTATTCCAGGATTTCCAACAGTAAAGTTTAGTCCAACAGATTTTGAATAATTTGTAAGACTTGCATAAAATGTCTCATTTCCTTTTACATTTGACATTTGATCAAAAAATATACCATCTACATGATACCAATTTTTGTAATCGTCGATATAGTTTGTAATGGCATGATAACCAACATTTGCAGTATAGACATATCCAATTACTTTGATTCCAGAGGACTGGAGTTTTTGTGTACCATACAGATAGTTTGCATCCTTTGTCCCAGGGCCACTATCAGGATTTATGATTGCAATAATTGGAACTGATGGATGACTGGTTTTTTCATGTACAAGCACATCCCAGTCATTTCCAGGATAAGTGTACAGCGGAACAATTAGCCCTGTTTTTGATAAACCATATACATTTTGCGAGCAACCAAGCGACCAGCACAGTACAGAAACAAGCACTGCAAAGGCAAGAATCGAGGTTTTCTTGTAGAACAGAAAACGATTCAAGACACATTTGCACCCCTAAAATAGAACAGAGGTTTCATGCCTCTTTTCTTCCCATACTCTATCGTCACAAAAAAAGCATTCGTTGCACTCATAGAAAGTACTCTAGTTTAGAAGATATCACCATATGCACAAAAATTTCTAGAACAATCATCCTTAATGAAAATGTAATAATGTTCTAGAAGATTCTAACAAACTGCTTTTATAACAATATTTCTCAATTGTTTACATGAAGTATCGTAGCCGTACAGAGATAATCTCAATGATTCTTGATTCAGTCACGGTAGGAACTACAAAGACCAAGATCATGTACAAGGCATACTTGTCATACACCCAGTTGAAAGAATATCTTTCACTCTTGGAAGAAAGCGGAATGGTAGGATATGAAGAGGGAAGTCAGATATACAGAATAACAGACAAGGGCAGAAAGTTTCTGAAATTATCCATTGAGATCGATGACATGGTATCATCAAAACCAGAAGAAGCTCTGGCCAAGATAACAATCTAAGTTTTTTTTCATATTTAATTTTTCATAGCTAAATATTATTTTCAAATCAATCATAGTAATACACAATGAAAAAATTGTTTCTCATGCACAAATTATGGCTTTTATTTTTTAGCAGGCACTATTATAGAATGGGTTTTTGAGTCATGTTTTTTGTCATGTGCCATTCCCGGAAATGGAATAAGATCGCCAGGTATTGGGATTGGACCATTCTTGTTGAAAGCCTGCACACTACTTGTCACCAGTGGCACTATTAGTATTAGGGAGAGCAGTATGCCAAAAACAAGCACATGGTGTTTTTTCATGCCACCTAATATGGCGTGATTGTTATTTGACTTTGCAATAAAGTTACCATAACAATCTTCTGAAGAGATGAAACAGTGTGCATCAAGGGTGCAATCAAACCCAAATGCTGTAAAATGCATTTGAGTAGGCCCATCTCATGGATTTCATCCCAGAGGTACATTTTTCTAGAAAAATATTACTTGACACATTAAGCAGATGAAGACTATTACCTGATACAATGCCAGACACACAGCAATTTGCAAAACCACATGAACAGTATACCCATGACAAGATAAGAGAGACACTTGTGCATACAATCCTTGAAAAAACACTCTCCAGTGCAGGAATTTACCACAAGGTGGCATCAGAGATTGAGAAAAGATACAACTGCAACATGTATGATTGTTATAAACACCCAGAATATTTCAGTTCAATACTAGAAGACAAGCATGGTGACATGTATGGTACCATCACAGAATCAATCAACAAACAATTAGAAATGTTTTCTTATGAAAAACCCATTGCAAGGTTTTTACAAGTTATCAATTCCTAATTAAAACTTGATTGCACATGAGTTAAAAAAAAAACAATATTTGTTCTAGTGGTATTGTAATCAAGATCAATTCAGAACAAAATTACATAAGAAATATTCAGGAATTTCTAAGCAAATTCAGATAACATTTGAAACACACAAGAAACATTGAGTACAAGTTGTGATATTTGCTGGGAAGATATTGAAGAGATTGACATGGATACAGAATTTAGCTCAGATGGTAGTGCCATATGTTTCAAATGTCAGTCCGAATCAGGTGACCTGTGAGCCCCAAGATTTTGAGTACCAAATTTCCAGGTAAAAAAATCAAGGCATCATATTTTTTACCCATTAGTTTTGTCTTTCTGGTTTTATTTTCATCACATATGGAATCTATCCCAGCAGCCCATGCAGACCCTGCTGGAACCATAACTCCTCCCATGCAGAGCTTTAGCAATTTTACATGTACTGCAGGAATAGGCAGTGTTCTATTAATAGGACAATTCACTAATGGAGACACCCCCTACAAGGTGATTTTTTTAAAAATGTTGGTACTTGATAAAAACGGACATGTCATAGCCACTGGTAGTGGAAATATACCAAATATCACACCCCATGAGACAACAACATTTAATGCGATAACCAGGTTTAGTGGAGACTTTTCCTCATGCACAGTTCAAGTGGATAGTGCAATACCAAAATAACACGTGGTGATTTTTAACAAATTATTCATATATAAAATACAATCTACAACTAAACTAGAACACAAATACATGTAATTCATACGATTTATTTTAATAAAAAAATTCAAGACAGTCAGTATTGAAGGGCCGTAGTGGATGGAGTGTCATCAGGATGATATTGGAGACTACCAAACAAGGTGCAACCAAATCAAGAATAATGCATGATACGTATCTTTCATCTGAAAAAACAGGTGTTTATCTCAAGTTTTTAGTAGAGCACAAATTGTTAAGATGCGAGATAGGCAACAAGGTATACCACACCACTGAAAAGGGATTTCAAATACTTGATGAATCAAGCAATCTAAATGAATTTTTACATAAACTAGATCCAATATTTTCTGATTTTGATTCGTTAGAAGGATTTTCAGACCAGCTCAGCTAGATTGATCTTCTGAAACTATCATATATGATATCGTGTCATGTCGCAGGAGTAAGCGAGGCTTAATAGATACAATATGGGAAAAAAACGAGTTTGTCAAGAGAACCAAAAACTTGTCGTCAAGAAAAGCATGGTGAAAATAATACATCGCCTCAATGAGTCTACTACAAAAATTAGCAAAGACAAGGCAATAGAAATAACAAAAAGATTTCTGGAGCAGCACCACAGTGTAAGTGGAGCTAGTGCAGTTCTAAGAGGTAAAGAATGGTTTGTCACAATGTGTATTGGCATGTCAAATAACGACACAAGACAGGTACGAATTGATGCAAATACTGGAAAGATACTAGACTATACATGACACAGATTCAAAATAGAAACAAAGATCTAGAAGATTTTTTCATGGGAACTTAAATAAATTGATCCCGTACCCAAACCGTGCAAAAGGCAGGACCTATTGACACCCAATTGTCACCAGATATAATCTGGGACGTATGGTCCAAGGGTGAGATTTTTGCAGGAAACGATCCAGTTCTTTGGCGACGAGACACATGTGGTGCTTGGATCTTTCGCAGCCACTATAAAAGAAAAGATTCAGAATACGGGTGGGTGGTTGACCGCATAAATTCCCTAACAGATGAAGATGTAGATACCATTTCAAACCTGCGTCCCGTACAATGGGAGAACGTAGTACACAAAACAGATGGCACAGTAGAATGCCGTGTAACCTCAACTGGAATTCATAATGACAAGCCAAGCACATTGAAAATGGTACAGCCATAGATCCACTTGATAACATTTGACAAATCTCCAGGCTCATAACTAGAAATATTTTCAGGCTTGATCTGATTTGGATCAAAGTTCCAGTCATGATACAATACAGGTAAAAAAATGCAGGTTTGTATCAGATGAGGAGGCAATTGCAATTCATGGGATGATACAAACCAATCTAAGGAAGTCCCAATCCATCCATAGTGTAATTCCATTTATCGCAGATAAAGACATGGTAAGATTCTTCTAGGATATCATTACAAATTCCAAGTGTTCAAGAAATATCTCCATATACTAAAAAACTACTAGAACAATTATCAGACTTGCATTAGCGCTTATCAGATTTATTTATAATACTTGTATCCTGGTCATCAATTAAATAGCAATTGTTGCCAAATTCTCAAAAATGTTATGAACTGATTTTACTAAAAACTTTTATAGAGTTGACACGCCTAATGGTTAAATCATACAGATCGTATTTGTAAATATGCAGAATATTGTACGGGACGACATTGACAGGGATGATTTTTTAGCAATGAGTGCAGACATCAAAGTCCGTAATGCAATACAGATAGCAAGAAAATTTCTAGAGCAGTACAATTCTCCAGTTGTATTCAAATCTGCCAGTCTAAACGATACAATATGTGAAATAGCCATGGACATTGGCCTGACACATGAGAGAATTGTCCAAGTAAGAGTAGATACCACAACAGGAATCATACTAGAGTATGTACAATAGATCTTGTATCATTTTGTTTTGTGGATCTTCATACGTTTTATTCTAGAACATTGTTACTGAAGATTTGTGAGCAAGATTAATGTATCAATATTTTTTGTAAAAAAACATGTCGGTTTTTTTAAAAGGTGAAAGAGTTCGCATAATAGAGCAAGAAGAAAAATCAAACAGTGTGTACATCATAAAAAAAATCAAAAAATATAGCAAGGGAGGAACACTCTACTTGCTAAAACTGCTCGATGAGAACCCAGTTTTGCGATTATATCATGAAAGTGACAAGTCACTTCTTGAGAGAATTTGCTAAGTCAGTATTCTAGTCAAATGACATTTTTGTACAGGCATAATCCTCACATCATGAAAGATGTGAAGCCAGCATACCTAGTGAAGCGCCAAGCCACCAGGAATTGGGGCAGGTCCTGCCAAGTAGGTTGTAGAGGATGCAGTGTTGGACGGAGAACTAGTTCCAACTGAATTAATTGCAGAAACCCTGTATGTATACGTCATAAGAGGAAGTAAACCATTGTCAGTGTATGTTGTAGAGGTGCTGCCTGTGTTTGATGTTATAGTAGACCAGGTTCCACCGTTGGTTGATCGCTCAATTTGATATCCAGTGATTGGTGAGCCGCCATCATTTCCAGGAGAATTCCAACTCAGATTAATTGTGGAAGATGATACAGATGATGCTGTAAGACCAGTTGGAGGCTGAGGTACAAATGTTTGTACGCCAGTTGTGGCAGATGCAGTGTTTGATGGAGAACTGGCACCTACAGAATTGATTGTAGAAACACGATAAGTGTACGTGGTACTTGCAACAAGTCCAGTATCAGAGTATGTAGTGGAAACAGAACCAGTGTTGGGTACTAGTACACTCCATGTAGAACCAGAGTCAGTAGAGCGCTCAATTTGATATCCAGTGATTGGTGAGCCACCATTGTTACTTGGTGCAGACCAGCTCAGATTAATTTGAGATGAGGATATAGAAGTTGCAGACAGGTTTGTTGGAGGCTGCGGTATAGTTGGATTTCCTCCAGAGGATACATTTACAGAATATGTATCTCCTCCGTAAACACTTGCAGGACTAGATGCTATTACACCACCACTTGAGTCATAGACATTAATGGTTCCAGCAATTGGAAAATGATATTTTCCTACATCAAGTGTTGCAGAACCTGCTGTAACAGATGAGCTTGCAAGAGAGTTTCCAGATGTGTCCACAAGTGATACCGTTGCAGCGTTTGAAGGATTGTTTGTAACTTGGATCTTTTCATCTGTTGTTGCGTAATAGTCTTGGAATACACCATAACGCATTTGGTTATAGTATGAATTCATTGTCTGCAGATAATAATCAAATGGTGCAGGCATTCCAAGTGCAAGTGTATTGCTTGAATAGACCAATACATTGTCCATGTATAGTTTAAGATAATTTGCACCGTTTGTAATTACAGTACAATCTCTAGTAAGGGGCTGGTTTGGACTGTTATCAACCCATAAAGTGTCAAAGTTAGATGCCTCTATAGTATCACCATAGCCGTGGACCAGTGTCCAGTACGTACCACCCGAATTGGTAATTGCAGCACAGTCAAGATAGTTTACCTGCCCACTTGTGGTCATGATTTCAAGTTGGTTCTGGAAATCATTATGCAAGACAGGCTGGTTTGTGGCAGTCAGAACAGCGTGGACCAAAACTGCATTTGTATCAGGGGATACGGCATAGTATCCAGAATAGCTTCCATCACCATATACTGCAGGATCTGGTCCAGGCTCTCCAATGTGCATTCCCTGAGAGTCCTTGTAGATATCATATGCAGTATTTTTTTCAGAGACTGCAGTTCCATAATATGTCCAATATCTTGTATCGGATAGCACCTGCTGTTTTGTCTCAGTCTGGTTATTGAGTGGATCAGATGCAACAAGGCCTGATTTTGTTTTATCAATGGAATAAGATGTGGCAGATGCGTAAATTCCATCGGATAAAAGTGCAAATGATGACAAAAATATTGATGCAAATACTAGAGCAACTAGTTGTTTTCCAAAAATATTACCGAGTTTTATTGCAATCAAGTTTATCGATGACTTCAGTAGTGTCACATTACATATGTGAATATGCTAAAACTGTTCTATACGATCAATACAGTTGTATCATGAGAAGAAATCATGTCAGGATACAATTTAAAAAAATAATCTGGCCACAGTTAAAAATATGTGGCTAAACAATTTGGTGCGGTCAAGTCGGAGTCACACCGCTTCTTTTAGACTGGAGGGTCTAACGTGCAATTATTTACACCATAACCGCATGTTAATATCATGTAATTATTTTTCATAAGACTTGACTAAGAATCATATGTAACAAAATTCCAGTCAAATAGTACAAAAAATACAGCACAAAAATACTTGCGCAATCTGGAAATAATCAGGCATGTAAAAAAATCCACTTGCCAAGTACTATCAAAAACAGTACTAGGATTGTATGTAGATAGAAAGCGTCTTGCTTTGTGAAAGATTTGTCACAGATACAAGCCAGTTTCCAGTCTCATAAGACTGTGAAATTAAGAAAAATAGATGGTATGTGCCATCAGAGTTTGCTGTTGTAGTTGGGGTATATGTCTGTCCAGATTGGCTTGTAAAGACTGCAGATATTGTGGTGTTTGGCTGACCTGTTCCAGATACTTGAATCAAGTCACCCTTGTTGTATACTGCCTTGTCAGTCTGTGCAGTAAATGTATACGAACCAGATGATGAGCTTCCAGTACCAACAGAGATAGCAAGAGACTTGGTCTGTCCAAGGTTTGTTACAAGTATGCTCCAGTTTCCTGTTTCATATGGCTGGGAGGGAGAAAAGAACATGACAAAAGATCCATCAGACTGGATGGTTGTTGCAGTAGAATATGTTTTGCCAGTAGGGCTTGTAAGGACTCCAGTGACTGAGGTACCTGCCTGTCCTGCACCTATTACTTGGATAAAATCTCCCGTGTTGTATACTGCCTTGTCAGTCTGTGCAGTAAATGTAGTGGTACTTGTTGATGTAGTGCTAGAAGCTATAATTGTAAGCGGCTGTGTGCTTGTCTGCTGGTCTGATATTATTTGTACTTGATAGTTTCCAACAGGTAATGCGTTAGACAACTGCATAGCATATGATACTTTGCCAGACGAATCAGACCATGTTATTTTGTGCAACACCACAAATCCAGTATTGTCAAGCAATTCCACATCTACGGTTTTTTGCGGATTTGCTCCAAGTGCAGTAATTTTTATCGTATCAGTTTGTAGATAGTTTGACTTGTCTAGAACAATTGTAAGTGGTGTAACAGGAGTAGGTGATGGTGCAGGTTGTTGTACTGTACTTTCTTTTGCCTGAAGATCAGATAATTTTCCACTAATGTCTGCAACATTATTTTTTAACGTATCAAGAGTAGCCAAACTGGTACTCATAGAGCCAATCTGAGAATTTATCGAATCAACTTGTGATTTTAACGAATCAAGTTCTGCAGTATAATCAGGAATTTTGACTTGTTCTGGTTTTGCTTGAATCTGTGTGTTTATTGTCAAGATTCCATACACAGCTGCAGATGTTGCAAGCAGAGTTAATACGCCAAGTGTTATAGTTGCATAGTCTCGTAACATGGGCAATATTTCGTCTCCGAAATATATAGGGAATGCTACTCTATTATCAGACTCAAAATAACATAATATTGTTCATGTTTTTGTATAATGAGTAATTTACAGACGTTATTAAATTTGGCTCACTGCAGTAACAAGTAATAATTTAAGATAAAATTTTTCGATCATAAATAATAGCAAGATTGCAGTAAAGTTTCAATGGTACTAACAGATACACTAAATGACACGAAATCTACAAACATGTCATTTTTAAAACATCAATACAGGACATCTCTTGGTATAACTTGGGACATTTTACAGGCCTGCATGTATGCAGGTATTAATGGCATATCAGTATCTAGAATATCGCAAAAGGCCAATCTGTCACATAGTGCAGTTGTAAGTAATTGCCAAAGACTGGTTGATGCAG
>JABDBR010000019.1 GCA_013288545.1 Nitrososphaerota archaeon
AGAAAATTTTGATATTGTCTTTTGTAACTGCTGCCACAACTGTAATTGCTGGGATGTATCACCTGCGACAAATACTGTGGCCGCACCTGAAAAGATTGCTGCATAGTCATGATTGACTGCTACATATGCACCTGGACTGTCAAAGACAACATCAACGATTGCATCCTGTGAGCCACCGATTAACCAAGTCTGAGTTCCTTGAGCTTGGACATGGTTTCCTTGTGTCACACGATCCATGATTTCACCAACAATGTGGAAGAAAACTGGCATGTTACCTTGATTGACTACAAAGATTCTGTAGTGTGTGTCAAGGTCGACAAATAATGGATGTCCTTGATATTGTTTGAGTGTTGGGTCATTCCAAGGTTGCACTGGGAAGACATTCTTTGTTGGATCACCTTTTATCAGTTTGTTAATGTCTGCGTTAGGTGTGTAACCAAATGCCATTCCGTTTACAACAGTTTGTGTTGTATTGTGAAGGAACATTGCTTGCTGGTTATAGCTACCATCTGCGTTCAAGTACAATTGATTGTACTCTAAGACAAATTCTTTTGCAGCAGCTTCATATCTATGATGTACGACTACGACTTTACCTCCTTGGGTATCAGTCTTGTCTACTATCAATGGATTGTAACCATTCAATGGATCAACGATTGTTACTCCGTACATGCCGGACATTACATGTTGGTCCATAGATGCTAGATTGACTCCCTCACAGTGGTACTTGAATGCACCAGGGGTCTCAGCGATGTATGCATAGGTTGCGGATTGACCAACCTTAACAGCTCCAAAGTTTGTTGCACTAAGTTGACTTGCGTGCATGTCTACGGAGTGTGGTGTTGATTCAGTTGATGGGACAGTGAGAGTTACTCTGACGATGTCGCCTTGTGTAACTCTTACAGTTGGTCCTGGGACTTGACCGTTAAAGGTCAATGCATAGTATGTACCGCCACCCATTATAGGTAATTTAGCACTTGTTGCTATTAGCTGTACATCTACTACATGTCGTCCTAGTTTAACCAGACCATCAATTTGATCTGCTGGTATCTGTGCAAATGCATCTGGCATTTGTAACTGGATACCGCCCATGTCATTTACTGCCTTTGTAGAGGCCTGTGCTGATGCACTAGGGATGCTCTGACTAGATGCAGTCGTCTGAGTCTGTGAATATGTACTTGCGAACAATAATCCTGCTACTGCCACTACTGCGGCAATAGACATCATACTGTATCGTCTGTTCATCGTTTCGGATGTTTGAATCTAAATATATTAACTTATTGGGGATTTTCTTGAGAATTTCGCAGATTCCTGCGATTCCATACCACTCTTAATTTTAAAAAATGCGAATGCATATTAGGAAAATTAATTTTAGTTTGGGCGTGAAGTTTAGGACAGATTCTGATTCCTTAGGAAAAGTTGAGATTCCAGTAGAAGCATACTATGGCGCATTTACAGCAAGAGCAATAAAACAATATCATGTAACAGGACAAAGATCCCATCCATATCTTATCATGGCATTTGTCATGATCAAAAGATCAGCAGCAGTTGCAAACATGAAAGTAAAAGCACTTGACACAAAAAGAGGAAATGCAATCATAAAAGCCTGTGATAAAATTCTATTAGGAAAACATCTAGATCAGTTTGTAGTAGAGGCAATCAACTCGGGTGCAGGAACAGCATTTAACATGAATACAAATGAAGTGATTGCAAATATTGCACTTGAAACAATTGGAAGCAAGAAAGGCAACTATGAGGTCATTCATCCAAATGATCATGTAAACATGTCACAGTCAAGTAATGATACATTTCCAACTGCAATGCATGTTGCAATTTTATTTGATGTAAACCAAGTCATACCAGCAATTGATGAATTAGTAAAGGCATTAATCAAAAAGGCAAAAGAGTTTGCAAGTTATCAAAAAATTGGGAGAACCCATTTGATGGATGCACTTCCTGTTACTCTTGGCAGTGAATTTGCAGCATATGCTACTGCGGTTGCAAAAGCTCGTGATGCAATATTTGAATCAAAAAAAGAATTAGAACACATTGCATTAGGAGGAACAGCAGTAGGCACTGGTGCAAACACTCCAAAGGGATACAGATCACTTGTAATAGCAGAGCTTGGCAAGATATCAAAACTTACACTCAAACCAGAACCTGATATGCAATTTGGACTTGAAAGCAGATTTGCAGTTGCCAGAGTTTCATCTGCTCTGAGAAATCTAGCATTAGAGCTTGGAAGGATTTCAAATGATATCAGATTGATGGCATCAGGACCTGTTGCAGGTCTTTCCGAGATTGGAATTCCTGCGGTTCATGCAGGCTCTTCCATTATGCCAGGCAAGGTAAACCCATCACTTGCTGAATGCATGAACATGGTATGCTTTGATATAATTGGAAAAGACTCTACTGTGGCACTTGCAGCACAAGCAGGCCAATTTGAACTCAATGTGATGCTTCCTGTCATGGTAAAGGCAGTTCTTGATTCAATGGATATGCTACGAAATTTTGTCCCAATATTTTCAAGGAACTTAATTGATGGGCTTACTGCAAACAAGACAAAACTTAGTCAGTATATAGAAAACAGTCCAGTCATAGTTACCCTTCTTACTCCAAAGATCGGATATCAAGTATCTGCAGACTTGTTCAAAGAGTCACTCAAGACAGGAAAGACGATCAGACAACTAGTAATCTCAAAAGGATTGTTGACTGAAGAAGAAGTAAAGGCGCTGCTTGGATAAACAATGGCAAAGATCTGGGTAGAGGCATATGGTTGCTCTGCAAGTTTTGCAGACTCGGAGATGATATCAGGCCTTATTGTAAATGGAGGACATAGTCTTGCAGAAAATGAGAAAGATTCTGATCTTAGCGTGATAGTCACATGTTCTGTCAAAGATGTTACTGCACACAAAATGGTTCATAGGATAAAAAAATTAAGATCAAATCCACTTGTTGTTGCAGGTTGCCTCCCTAAAGCAGAACAAGCAACTGTAGAAAAGTTCAGTCCAAAAGCAAGTTTACTTGGACCAAATTCCCTTGGCAAGACTTTGGAGGTCATACGCTCAACACTAGATGGAATAAAAAAGATAGAACTTGCAGATACTGATGTCAGCAAAGTTGGACTACCAAAGGTCAGACTAAATCCAGCAGTTGGAATTATTGAGATAGCAAGTGGCTGCATGAGCGAGTGTACATTTTGTCAGACAAAGATAGCCAAAGGAGATTTGCAGAGCTATCGAGTTGGAGATATTGTAAGACAGGTACAGTATGAGATTGAAGACGGTTGTGTAGAGATTTGGCTCACATCAACTGACAATGGCTGTTATGGTTTTGACATTGGTTCAAGTCTTCCTGAACTCGTACAAGCAGTATCAGAGATAAAACATGATTTCATGATACGTGTAGGAATGATGAATCCAATGTATCTACCACGCATCAAAGGCAAACTTTTGGAGCATTTTGGGAATGATAAAGTCTTCAAGTTTCTTCATGTTCCAGTCCAAAGCGGTAGTGACAAAGTCCTAAAAGACATGAAGCGAATGCACACCTCAAAGATATTCTATGATGTAGATTCGGAATTTAGAAAGAGGTTCGATAGGTTTACCATCGCCACTGACATCATAGTGGGCTTTCCTACTGAGACTGAGGAGGACTTTGCCAAGACTTTAGATTTGATAAATGAGACAAGGCCAGATGTTGTGAACCTCTCAAGATATAGTGCAAGGTCTGGCACCAAGGCTTCTAGGATGGAACAGATCGATGTGGATAAAGTTAAGCAAAGAAGCAAGATAGTCTTTGACCTTGTAAAAAAGATCTCTCAGGAAAGAAATGAAGAATGGATAGGCTGGAAAGGAGAGGTTTTGTTTGACGAGGTATCAAACGGCATAACAAAGGGAAGAAATTTTGCATACAAGCAAGTAGTTACAGATGACAAGGTCAGGCTAGGACAAAGGGTCAATGTCAAGATCGATGGCGCTGCTCCAAATGGTCTGTATGGTAGTATAGTGAGCTAAATATTTTAGATCCGATCTTGGATCAAAACTAAGCAACAAAGTTTTTTAACCAATTTTGTAAGCAAAAGGGAGTCATGGAATTTCAGATGAAAGATCCAGTTTTAATTATTGGTTTAGGCGGTGCAGGATGTAAACTTGCAATCAATATTAAGGAAAAATTAGGCTATGATTGTCTCCTAGTAAGCCATGACGCAAGAGATCTCAATCATGAGACATCAAAAATTTTGATCAATACCAGTCCTGTCTTGAATCCTTCTGCTTATCTCATAAGAGGCGTCTCATTTGGTGCAAGAGATTCAATAGAAGAGAAGATGAGTGGGTATTCCACCATAATGGTCATCGCCAATTTGGCAGGAAAATCAGGTGCTGCTCTTGCTCCAGTAGTATCTCAAATTGGCAAAGAGTCAGGAAAAAGCGTGCTCTCTTTTGGAATCATGCCATTCAAGTTTGAAAAAGATAGAATATTCTTCTCAGGAGTATCTCTGAAGAGGCTAAAGACAAATTCAGACTGCACTGTAATAATAGACAATGACGCATTACTTGAGAGCAATCCAGACCTTACTCCAGACGCATGTAATGGCATAACAAATTCGGCCTTGTTGCATGTAATATCCACTCTAAAGAATTCGTCTTTACCACTTGAAACAAGCATACTTTCAACTAGCAAAGATATTGCAGATGTAGAGACATCCCTTAGAGATTCTATCAAAATGCTATACGAAGATGCAGCACCTAACAGCATCAAGAGCGCACTAATGTACGTGGTAGGCGGAAACAAAGTTCCAGTCGGAGTTTTAAATTCAATGGTAAATACAATAAGCGGAATTTTTGGAGATGATAGTACACGAGTCAGTATGTCAGTCACTGCTGGAGAAAGTTCCAAGGTTGTGCTGCTCACTTCAATAGAAGGTGAAACACGCTTTGACAAGTATGACCCACTTGGTTTCATACCAAAGGAGAATGTACTTGACTGGGATGAGCCAGATGCAAGCGTAAAGATCGATCTCAATTTAGATCAAATAGAATAAAAATTAAACAAGAAAAATAATTTTCAAATTATCATACATATAATAAATTAAAATTTAAAGTCTATTCGTTCTTTGACTTTTTTTCTGCTTTAGATTCAGTTTTCTTTTCTGCTTTTTTTGGTTTCTCGTCTGGTTTATTTTCTGTCTTTGGTTTTTCTTCTACCTTTTTCTCTTCTGGTTTTGGTTTCTCTTCGATCTTCTTTTCTTCTACTTTCTTTTCTTCTTTCTTTGGCTTGTTGCTAGATTTCTTGTCTCCCTTCTTTTTGCCATCAGATTTTTTGTCTGATTTCTTTGAAGTCTCTTCTGTAACCTTTTCTTCTTGATATTTGGAAACAATAACGTTGCCATCATCTTTTGTAATTTTAACTCGTATCTTTCTTGGAGGATGTCTTATGCCGCGCGCCCAAACCAAGTGGCTTATCTCTTCTTCAATCTTTACGTTTTCAGACTTCATGTGTTTTGTAGCAAATTCTCGTATCATGTTAATTGCTCTCTTTGCCCTCTGGTTGTTTGGTGACAAGAGTACTTTTCCAAGATTAATAGTGTAAATTCTTTCTATTGATTCAGTAGACATTTTATCCCACGCTCACATCTGTTCTGCGCCATTGTCTCTTCTTAGGATTAGTTCGTACCCTTCGCTTTGTCCTAACTATTATCCAAGCTGGTACAGATGAATTCTGTTTTATTTTCTTCATCAATCTGTTCTTTCTTGGAGTCGACTTGCGGGCAGCCATAAAAATTTGACATTTCAGCCTCTTTTTAAATGAATCTCAGAAACATAGATGCAATCTAGGACAAGATCTTGTCATGTATTTGTTTTAACATTCTTGCAGACGCACCCCAGATCAAGTGATTCTCAAACTCAAAAGTGTACATCTCAAGGATTGATTGGTGTAGAGGATCCTCATCATCTTTAATTGTTTTAAGAAGTGAAAATAGAGGCATTCTAAGAATTGAAGCGATTTCAGAATTTGGCATAATGTTTGGTAAAGTATCAAGTATTGCAATAAAGGGAGTGATCTTAAAGCCAGAGTTCAGGGTTGTTACTGGCTTTAGTTGGCCAATTACCATCTCCTTTGAAATTTCTAACCCTATCTCTTCTTGCGTCTCCCGGATTGCAGTTCCAAGTAAATCTCCATCTTTTTTCTCCCAAGTTCCACCAGGAAAAGAGATTTCTCCCGCATGGTGATTCATTGTTGCTGGCCTCTCTGTCATCAATACCATAGGTTCACTGCCAAAAACAATTATCATGACAGCTGCCAGTTTGCTTTTAGAATCGTCTTGCGGTTCTGCCGTTATATTACTTGACAGAATTTGTCTTAGGTTTACAGCGTCCAATGTTTCATCAACTCTCAGAATTCATTATTGTCTTTTATCATTTTATGGTATCATGCAACTAGAGAACAAAGTACTCTGCCTCAGGATGATGAACAACAATAGCAGCAGTTGACTGTTCGGGGATTATTTGGCCTGCTTCTGTGAGAGTCATGCCAGACTTTTGCGGTTCTAAGAGTTTCCAGACTATATGATGCTGTGATACATCTGGACAGCTAGGATATCCCCAGCTGTATCGTAGGCCTCGTTTTTCTCCTATCCCAAGTTCTTCTCTAATTTTGTTGTTTATCCATTCAGCCATCGCTTCTGCTGTTTCCACTGCAATGCCGTGAAGATAGTAAGCATCAGTGTATCTGTCTTCTTTGTTCCATTTGTCTATCAGTTCTGATACTTTGGTTCCCACAGTAACTGCTTGGAATGCAACTAGATCATTTTTTCCAAAATAGTCAGTAAGACAGAGATGTTTAGATTTAGAAGAACGCGGAAAATCAAAGGATAACTTCTCTCCACTTGGATGATCTACCATTAATTTTCCATTTTCATTATGACATGCAAAGTAACCATATACTGCACTTGGTTCAAATAACTTTTCATCAAGTATCTTCTTTTTCCATTCTTGGAACAATGCCTCATGCTCTTGTTCAGAGTCCTTAGCAGATTGTCCCCGGACTCCCCATGACAAAACAAATAATGATTTTTTGTTTAGATACTTCCAGACTTCTCTAAGGTCGATATCATTTGGTTCCAGCCTTATTACACCATTTAGATTTGTACAGACTGGTGGTGTAACAGGAACAATTCCACTATGGGCAAACTCCGGTACCTCGACTTTTTCAAAAACTGGTTCTTTCCATTTTTCAATTTTTTCTTTCCACTCATGCACAAATTGTTGTTTTTCAGGCGAGACCAGTTTATCCATTATTTTTAATCCATCAAACATGGTCTTGCAGTAAAATACACCAGGAGTGTAAATTCCTCCTTCTTTTGCAACCCTGTTTATGTAATTAGTGTTGATTGCCGCACCTCCACAAAGAACAGGAATTTTCATGTTATTTTTTCTTGCATGCTCCACAAAGTACTGCATCTGTTTTGATGTTGATACCAATAATGCAGAGAGTCCTATAGCATCAGCATTTACCTCTTCAATTTTTTCAATGAATTTTTGCATTGGCACCTGTTTTCCAAGATCATACACAGTATATCCATTATTTTCAAAAATTGTTTTTACCAGATTTTTACCAATATCATGAACGTCACCGTAAACTGTTCCAAGTACAAGTCTTCCCTTGCTTGACCCCTCCTCTTTTAACAGATATTTTTCAAGTTCTACAACAGAGGCCTTCATGCATTCTGCAGATTTTAGTACAAATGGTAGAATTAGTTCTCCTGAGCCAAACTTGTCACCTACCTCTTTCATTGCAGGCAAGAGATCTTCGTTTAATGTCGAGATGGCAGCCTGATGAGTCAGGTCTTTTGGGGCATCAATTTCAAGCCTACCATCTTTTTCTACAAGATTAAACTTTGTAGTAACTTTTTCGGCAATAGCATTGACCACATCATTTTCTATCCCATCACGAAGTCTGTTTACTATTCTAAAGTTTGCTCTCTTTCCTGCAGACCAAGTTGGATCCACATCTACTTTTTTTGCAGTTGTCTGGGCTGTTCCCTTTGAGTTTTCAAAATATGTAATAAAATCTGCTAGTGCATTTTGATGCTTGTTAAATATCAGATCTTCTGCAAGTTTTTTTTCCTTGTCACCAATCTCGGTATATGGTATGACATCCTTTGGATTAATTATAACAGTATCAAGCCCGTATTTTACTGCATGATATAAAAATACTGCATTGAGAATCTTTCTTGCATAGGGAGCAAGACCAAAACTTACATTGCTCAATCCAAGAGTTGTAAATGAATTTGGAAATCTTTCTTTGACAAGACGGATTCCCTCCAGCGTGTTTTTTCCAGCATCCAAAAATTCTGCCTCTCCGGTAGCCAAGGTAAATGTTAGCACGTCGAAAATAAAGTGTTCTTCTTTCAATCCGTATTTTTTTCCAGTCTCAACCAAGAGTTCGGCAGTCTCTAGTTTTTCCTTCGGAGTCTTTGCCATTCCTTTTGGTCCTATACACATGGCAACAGCAGGAACTCCATACTTTACCATCAAGGGAGCAAGCAAATGAAACCTGCTGCCATCACCTTCTAGATTTATAGAATTTATTATTGGTTTTCCAGGAATTTGTTCCAATGCGGCTGCAATAACTTTGGGTTCTGTAGAATCAATTACTAACGGTGCATCAATTTCAAGACTCAATAGTTTTACAAGTTTTTTCATAAACTCAAGTTCGTCCGAACGCTCAGTTGTTGCAACACAGACATCAAGACAGTGCGCCCCATCTTCTACTTGGTCTCTTGCAAGTTTTACCAGTTCCTCAAAATTATCATTTAAGACACATTCCTTTGCTTTTTTAGATCCTTGAGCGTTTAGTCTCTCCCCAATTATCAAAGGAGCTGGATTCTGTAACAGGTCAACTGCTTTTAGTGCAGAACTTACTCTTGGAGTTTTCAACAACATCATTCTCTAACGCTTTTTCTAAATACCTAGCGGTTATTCTCTATGGTCTTTTCGTCAATTACTTTACGTAAAAATGAGATATGGTCAACATTTGTGCCGCAACATCCACCAATTATTCTCACGTTTGGATACTGGGTCAAAAAATCAGCCATCACATCTGCCATTTCTTTTGGCGCCATTTTGTAGACTGCCTTGCCTCCCTGATTTTCAGGCATTCCAGCATTTGGCACAACAAGTAATGGTAATGCATCTTGTTCGTTTAACCATTGTACACTAGGAATCATTTCGGTTGGACCGGTAGAACAGTTAAGTCCAAATGCATCAATTCCCATTTCTGATACAGTAGTGTATGCAGCTTGGATATTTGTGCCAAGAAGCATTTTGCCATACTTGTCCAGTGTAACATTTGCAATTATTGGAATCCTCTTGCCAGTTTTTTTAAATGCTTTATGACATGCTTCAATTGCAAGTTTTACCTCCAAGATATCTTGGCTTGTCTCAATCAGTAAGGCATCAACTCCCCCAAGTATGAGACCCTCCGCTTGGATCTCAAACGCTTCTAGAATTTCATCAAGTTTTATTTGTCCAAGTGAAGGGTCATTTGAGCTTGGAAGAAAACCAGTTGGACCCATTGAACCTATTACATATCTTGGCTTGTCTGTAAATTCTTGTGTTACAGCAACTGCAAGTTGTGCTATCTTTTTGTTAAACTCTAATGTTTGATTACCATATCCATATTCTTCTAGCTTTAACTTGTTCGAACCAAATGTATTGGTCTCTACACAGTCTGCCCCGGCCTGAAGGTATGAGCGATGGATTTGCTTTATCCATTCGGGTTTTGTAAATGAAAGTCCATCATTGAATCCTTCCTTGCCATCTGGAAAATCTTCAGGCTTTGGATTTAGTTTTTGGATTTCAGTACCCATTGCCCCATCAAAGAGTACAACTCTATGTTTCATCAAAATATCTAGAGGAATTTTTTCAGCCAAGTACAATACACAGAGGTTATCATCGATTTAATTCTGTTTTGTTTTGACATGATATAATCACTCTTCAAAGGTTATAATCAAGTAGTCAGGAAAGTCAATTATGACCATAATTTATGAGATCAATCCTCCAAAGGTTATCCAGGATACCATATTATCTCATGATCAACTTTCAGAATCTGTTGAGAAATTAAAGGAAAGGGCCATCAAGATTGGTCAAGCATGTGACGGAATTCATCTGACTGATTCAGTTCTTGGAATTCCAAGGGTTTCTCCCATTACAGCAGGATTTTTCATACGAAACTCTAACAACAAGATAAGAATCACTGCAAGCATACGGGTACGCGACAGAAATCTTACCTCAATTACCCAGACAATATGTGATGCAATTTTATTAAATCTAAACGGAGTTCTTGTTCTCAAGGGCGATGCACCCCCATTTGGTCCAAAAGATTCAGGATTGATTCCAAGTGATGTGATAAAACAGTTCAATGCGCAGGGGTTTGGAAAAAGAATTGACATGTACCTTTCAATCTCAAATAGTCCAGATTTTGAAAAGATACACAAAAAGGTAGAGGCCCAGCCTAGAGGGTTTGTAACTCAGGTTATAAGTTCTATAGATCAGGTAACTAGGATAATTGACAAGCTAAAACCACAAGGGTTTAAGATAATTCCTTGTGTGTTATTATCATCTGAGAAAAATAAAAAATCTGCCCAGATGTTAAATCTGGACTGGTCAGAATACAGCAAGGACCTGACCGGATTTGTAAAACAGGTAGACCGTATTGCAGGAAATGTACTGATAAGCTCCCCAAATGACTTTGTAGGCGCACTAGACCTCTTACACAGTCTAAAGTAGATTGAATCAGGCAAAGTTTTCAGAAAAACAAAAATGGAAATTACCATCTAGATTAAAATTAAAGACTAGTCCTCAAATGAGCGTCATAAGATGCGATTACTTGTTCCAGTTTCAATGTTTACAATAATAATCGGACTTGGTATCATTGCATCTCATTCTGCATCTGCCAACGTATGGATTCCAGATAATGAGTTTAGCGGATTTTACAATGTAAATGGTACATACACAGTCATTGGTGCAGTGAAAAATACCGAAGACAATGCAATAATTCCAACAATTACAATAAATGTAAAAGACAGCGACAAGACAATATCAGAAAAATACGTTTTATCAACTACAAATTCCCAAAAAGATATTCCATTTAACATTAAGATACTTCAAGTTGAAGGAAAAAATGCGACACTTGAAAAACCTCAGGTTAGTTTTGTTGTAACAAATCACAATTCTACAGATATTGAGATAATCTATGACAAGATGCTAAAAAAACATGCGGATGGTCATGAGACGGGCTTTATCATAAACAATGACACATCTACTGCTCATGGAGTAAGAGTTTATGCTGCAATATACGGAAAGGATGGCAAGTTTTTAGATGTTGGAAAAAGTATAGAAACAATTGAGGAGATGAAACCAGAAGAAAAGATTGCTTTTTCCATGTATCCAGATCCCCAACATGCCTCAATGGTAAGTTACTATAGCTGTTTTGTAGTAGGTGAGGACCCAACCATGCCATCATCTGTTCTCAAAGATGGCAAGCCATACAATTTCACATACTTGACGTCAGGTTCTGTTACTGACACTAAATTTGATGATTCCACACATAGTGTTATCGTAACTGTCAGGTATCCATTTCCAGATACTGGGTTTGTAAATTTCATGTTTCCAGAAGAGTCAGGTGCAGAAAAATTCTCCGTACTATCAAATGACAAGCCAGTAGAGTTTGTACAGAGTAAAGATTCGGACGGATATTGGCATGTAGCACTATCATTGCCTCCAAGGTCTACATCACATTTGGCAATTTCAGGATTTGTCCAACCCGGATTATTATCTACAGATAGTTTCAAAAATTATATTTTGATAATAATACCAATTGTAGCAGCTGTAATTAGCATAACAATTTGGAAGAAGAAAAAGGACTAAGGTATAGCAGATAGGTTTTGTTCCTGCAATACTTTATTCAGTATACTGAGATCAAATATGTTTGAAAGGTCGGGCTTTTTGCTTCCCAAAAATCCTAGATTAAAAGCATCATCAGCAGACTTGGAAACAGAGGATTTTACAGGATCATATGTTATTTCCATTCTTGAAAAGGCCTCAGAAATAACATCATTTGGAATTGTTTTTCCTGTCAGTTTCTGTAATTGAATATTGAAATCTTTGATTGATTCATTCTTGTTATTGTTAATCCAAGTTGTCTCTTTAACATGAGCCTCCAATAGTTTTTGTATGACATCTGGGTGACTCTGTAGATAATCAGTTCTTGCAACTAGTAGTGCTGTTGTAAACTTGCCGTTTGGCCATAGATCTCTCTCATCAAGGAAGACTTTGCCATTTGCCTGTTTGACAAGTATTGTTCCCCACGGTTCTGGCACCCATGCACCATCAATATCTTTTTTTGACATCATTGTAACGATATCAGCAGTTGTTGCTGGAAGTATTGTGACATTTCCTCCATTTTCCGAAGTTTTGTATCCGTTTTTTAACAGATAAGACCGTAGTGCTACATCTTGTGTATTGCCAAGTTGTGGTGAGGCAAATTTTTTGCCTGCAAAGTCATGTACATTTGTTATTCCAGAATCGTTTCTAACTACAAATACTGCACCGCCACTTGAGACACCTGCAATTATTTTGAGTCCCTGACCATCACTTTTGAGATAGCCATTAATTGCAGGGTTGGGGCCCACATATGCAACATCAATCCTATTTGCAAACAGTGCTTCAATTGCAGCAGGCCCTGCATTGAATACCTGAGACTCTATCTTGATACCCCCAAGTGTATTTTGGAAATCTCCATTGCCAACCCCTATGACTGCCTGAGCGTGATTTATGTTTGGAAAATATCCAATCCTTAGAACATCACTTTTAGTTTCAGACAAAGGTTGAGACGGTGTAATAAAAGAATTGGATGTAAGACTAAGTACAATTACAATACCAATTATTACACTAGCAATTCCAAATTTTATTCCAGCCTTATTGTAGACCATATCACTCATCTATGATTATCTAATCCCCATTTTTTTCTAATTTTATCTTCTAATTTGTTTAAGATGAAACGGTCTACTAGCAAACCAATTGCAAATATGGTTATCATGCTTGCAATGACTTGACTCATATCAAGAAATTCACGCCCTACAGACAAAATGTGTCCTAGTCCTACAATAGACATCAGGATTTCTGCACCAATTATGGCATGCCATGCAAATGACCACGCCTGCCTTAAACCAATTATCAGCGAAGGTGTAGCAGCAGGAATTGTAACATGTCTAAATAGTGAGACTCCGTGTGCGCCCATATTTCTTGCAGCATCGACATAGATTGGAGGTATATTTCTGATGCTGCTATATGTTGAAATCATGATTGAGAAGATTGAGCTCATGACAACAACAAACATTATTCCAAATTCATCAAATCCAATCAATAGTATAGAAAATGGTACCCATGCAATGCTAGGAAATGATAACAATCCCGCAGAAAATGAATTTAGTGTCTTTCCAAAACCCTTGAATTTTATCATTACAAACCCAATCAATGTCCCAAGAGTAATTGAAATTGCAAAGGCACCAAGTAGCCTTGCCAGTGTTATGCCTATACTTTGTTCCAAGGAGCCATTCAATATGATTTTTGCAAACGTTTCTGCTACCATTGCAGGAGATGGCAGAGATATTTTAGGCCAGATTCCAAGCATGAATACAATTTGCCACACACCGATGAATGTAGATATTAACAATGCAGCATTTGCAGCATCTTCAATACTACCGCGAGATTTTTTTAATGGGATGTTTTTAGTCATTGAATCTCATCCTTTGTTCTTGCAATGACTTCACTTTTTAATTCGTCAAGAATTTGGTGATAATATTTTTGGAGATTCTCATCTTCTGCAAGTCTTGGTCTTCTATAATCAATTATGATCTCTTTTTTAATTTTGGATGGTCGATTCTTGAATACCTCCACTTTATTGCCAAGTATTACAGATTCTGAAATATTATGTGTAACAAATATGATTGTCTTTTTTGTCCTCTCCCAGATTAGTTGCAATTCTACAAGCAACAAATCTCTTGTCTGTGAGTCAAGTGCTGCAAATGGCTCATCCATCAAAAGTATTTCAGGATCCATTGCAAGTGCTCTGGCTATTGCAACTCGTTGCTTCATTCCAGTTGATAATTGGTATGTGTACGAATCTGCAAATTTTGTAAGCTGCATCATGTCAAGATATCTATGAGATATCTCTCTGCGTTGTTCTTTTGGAATTCCTGCCATCTTTAGTCCAAACTCTACATTGTCAATCACCTTGAGCCATGGAAAGAGTGCACCTTCCTGAAAGACCATTGTCCTATCAGGACCTGGATCAGAAATTGGTTTACCGTTTAGCAAAATCTCTCCCGAGTCTGGTTTTTCAAGACCTGCTACAATATTCAAGAATGTAGATTTTCCACATCCAGATGGGCCTACTATGCAAATAAAATCACCTTCTTCGACATTTAGATTTACACCATCTAGTGCAACTATAGAATTTCCATTATGATCAAAATGTTTTACAATGTTTTTGGCTTGGAGTTTTGTCATGACTCCAAGTCTTCCCCATCAATTTCATAAACAGTTGAAACTAATACTGTAATACCAGGCGTGATTTTCATATAACGTCGTTATAATATTTATCTTAAATAGTGATCGAATTTTAGCTTGGACTAACTTGTTTTACCTCACATAACCAAAAACCAATTTTGTTATTTTTCCAAAACAAAAAAACTAGATCGATTACGGATCATAAAAGATAAATGCTAATTTATGATCACAGAAAATCTCGATGATGAAAGGAAAAGCAGTTCTAGCTTTCTCTGGAGGACTTGATACGTCTGTTGTAATAAAATACCTCCAAGAAAAACATAATCTCGATGTCATAACAGTTACAGTTGACGTTGGTCAAGAGGATAATCTCAAAAAGATTTCAGCCAAGGCAAAAAGTCTCGGAGTTTTAAAACATTACAACATCGATGCGCGACAAGAGTTTGTAGACAGTTTCATTTTCCCAGCAATCAGAGCAAATGCACTATACCAAAAGAAATACTGTCTTGCAACTGCACTTGCACGTCCACTAATTGCACAAAAAGTAGTAGAAATCGCAAAAAAAGAAAACGCATCAGCACTTGCACATGGTTGTACTGGAAAAGGAAATGATCAAGTAAGATTTGATGTTACATACCGCTCAGGCTCCAATCTCCCAATCATTGCACCAATACGTGACCTCAATCTTACACGAGATGTGGAATTAAAATATGCAAAAAAGCACAACATTCCAATTGATACTACTGCAAAAAAATTCAGTATCGATCAAAACTTGTGGGGAAGAGCAATTGAGGGAGGAGATATGGAAGATGCATTCGCAGAGCCACCAGACGATGCATTCATCTGGGTCAAGACAAAAAACTTGCCAGAAAAACCACAATACATCGAAATAAGATTTGAAAATGGAATTCCTGTTGCAGTAGATGGGAAACGTATGAGATCGATTGAACTAATCAAGTACATCAACAAAAAAGCAGGTGAAAATGGAGTAGGAATTGTGGATCATATAGAAGATAGAGTTGTAGGCATAAAATCAAGGGAAGTCTATGAGACACCCGGTGCAATATGCATAATTGAGGCACATACTGATCTTGAAAAAATGGTTTTAACAAAACATGAGTTAAAGTTCAAGGCAATGGTTGATACCGAATGGTCATGGCTTGCATATTCTGGACTGTGGCAAGATCCACTGAGATTAGATTTAGATATGTTTATCAATACTACTCAGAAGAGGGTTAGCGGAACTGTCAAGCTCAAAATGTTCAAAGGAAGCCTCAGAGTTGTTGGAAGAAAATCGGAATATTCATTGTATAGCCATGATCTGGCAACATATGGAGCCGGTTCTACTTTTGATCAGACTCTTGGAAAAGGATTCGTTGAGCTATGGGGGCTTCAATCAACAGAAGCTAATAAATTACTAAAAAAGAGGTGAATGATCAAAGAATGAATTGCCCAGAATGTGATGCAACAATAAAAATTCCAGACGACGCAAGTGTTGGAGAAATAGTCTCGTGTCCTGATTGTGGGGCAGATTTTGAGATTGCTTCCAAGAATGGCGGCGCATGTGAATTAAAGCATGCTGAGAAAGTTGGCGAAGATTGGGGAGAGTAAATGCCCAAAATTCGAATCGTGTTCGATAGAGTAAGACTAGAAGAGAAGATGCTCGAGCAAAAAGCAATCGAGCTTGGACACGATACGAAGATGATCGATGCCAAAACTACCCAATTTACCACTGAAAGTAAAAAAAATGATTACGATTTCGGAGATGTCGTTTTAGAAAGGTGTGTCAGTTACTTTCGTGGTCTTCATTTTACAGCAGCTCTTGAATTTTTAGATATTCCAGTAATCAACAGAACTGAGGTTGCAAACAATTGTGGAAATAAAATGCTGACCTCGCTGTTATTAAAAAAACATAACGTACCCACTCCAAAAACATACTTTACATTCTCATCAGAGGCAGCAGTTGAGACGCTAGAAAAGGATGGCTATCCCCTTGTGATAAAGCCAATCATAGGAAGTTGGGGAAGAGGAGTTGTACCTCTAAGAGACAGAGAGACAGCAGATGCAATAATTGAGGTCAGAGAACTAAACAATGGACCCTTGGACAGGATTTACTACCTACAAGAGGTTGTTACGCGTCCACCAAGAGACATACGTGCCATATCTGTAGGAGACCAGCTGATCGCTGCAATGTATAGAACATCTACGGGCGGTTTTAAGACAAACATTGCTCTTGGAGCAGAGCCAATTGCATGCGAAATAACAAAGGAGTTGGAGGACATTTGCATGAAGGCGTCAAAGGCAGTAGGAGGAGGAATCTTGGGAATTGATGTCATGGAAGACGAAAAACGTGGATTTGTGGTACACGAAGTAAACAACACAGTAGAATTCAAGGGACTGGCAAAAGTTGCCAAAAGAGACATCCCAAAAGAAATGATCGACTATGCAATAAGTTACGCCAAGCGATAGATTCCAAAAATTGAAAAAAATTTTAGAGTTTAAATTATACTATATTATGGTAGGAGAGTATCAATGAAAGTCGGTGTAGTTGGAGCATCTGGGTATGTTGGCGGAGAAATTCTTAGATTACTTGTAAGTCATCCACATGCAGAAATTGCGATGGTGACTTCAAGACAATATGTTGGAGAATACATCTCTAGAATACAGCCAAGCTTGAAAGGATTTACAGATATGACATTTTCAGAACTTGATTATGATAAATTAACAGACAAGTGTGATTTGGTATTTACCGCAGTACCACACGGAACTGCAGTAGACATTGTAAAAGCGCTCTATGATAGAGGAATGAAAGTAATTGATCTTAGTGCAGATTATAGATTACACAATCCTGCAGATTATGACAAGTGGTATGGCTGGCAGCATCCACATCCAGAGTTGTTAGAAAAATCAGTCTTTGGAGTTCCAGAACTTCATAGAGAGGAGATAAAAAAATCACAGATTGTATCATGTCCTGGGTGTATGGCAGTAACATCAATTCTGGGATTGTACCCATTGATAAAAAAGAAGATTATTGACACAGAGCACATTATAGTTGATTCAAAAATTGGCTCGTCTGGTGCAGGTGCAGGAACCGTTTCAGGTACACACCACGCAATGAGGTCAGGTGTAATCAGACCATACAAGCCAGCAAAGCACAGACATACAGGAGAGATAGAACAAGAGCTAAGCATTGCAAACGGTGGCAAAATCAAGGTATCAATGAGTCCACATGCAGTAGACATTGTAAGAGGAATTCTTTGTACAAATCATGTCTTTCTTAATCAGCCAGTAAGTGAGATGGACTTGTGGAAGATGTATCGTGAGCAATATCAAAATGAAAAATTCATCAGACTTATTCGTGACAAGAAAGGATTTTACAAATTCCCAGATCCAAAGTTTGTAGTAGGTTCCAACTTTTGTGACGTAGGATTTGACATTGACGAAGACAATAACAGAATTGTAGTTCTTTCAGCATCAGATAACCTCATGAAAGGCGCAGCAGGATCTGCCATCCAAAACATGAATGTCATGGCAGGATTCAATGAGACAGAAGGAATTGCATATTCTCCGCTAACTCCTGTGTAAAAAAATGATTACAATAAAAATAGGAGGAAGTGTGGTAGATGGTCTTCATCCTACTACAATATCAGACATAAAAAAAGTCTCAGAAAATGAAAAACTCATCATAGTGCATGGTGGCGGAAAAGAAGTAACAAAAATTTCAGAGGCTCTCGGAAAGGAACAAAAATTCATTGTCTCTCCAGGAGGAGTCAAGAGTAGATTCACAGACAAGGAAACTGCAGAGATATTTACAATGGTCATGTCTGGAAAGATAAACAAAATGATAGTAGGCATGCTTCAAAAACATGGAATCAACGCAGTTGGACTCTCAGGAGTTGACGGCAAAATAATCCAGGCTGAGCGAAAAAAGAAACTAATTGTAATGAACGAAAAAGGTCGTAAGATGGTAATTGACGGAGGTTATACAGGAAAGATACGAGATATCAATACAGGACTGATTCAGTCTATTTTAGACCAAGGATATGTTCCTGTCATATCGCCAATTGCAATCAGTGAAGAATGTGATTTTCTCAATGTTGATGGAGACAGAGCGGCTGCATATGTTGCAGGCAAGATGAAGTCTGATAGGATATTATTTCTGACAAATGTGGACGGTTTACTCATGGATGAAAAACTAGTCAAAAAGTTGTCACTAGCAGAGGCAAAAGAAATTTTGCCAAAGATTGGATTTGGAATGGAAAAGAAGATACTTGCAGCAACAGAAGCCTTGGAAATGGGAGTCAAGGAAGCACTAGTTGCAAACGGCAAAAAGGAAAACCCAATATCTGCGGCAATTTCTCATGACAATTGTACGGTGATATCGAAATGACAGAAGACCAATTCATGGGAAATATCTATCAGAGATTTCCTGTAACAATAGAACGTGGACTTGGAGCCCGTGTATGGGATGCAAATGGAAAAGAGTACATTGACTGCATGGGTGGATATGGTGTAGCACTAGTTGGTCACTGTAATCCCCGAGTAGTAAAAGAGATCAAGGCTCAGCTTGACAAAATCATTACTGTACATAGTTCACTATACAACAAGACAAGAGAGGTATTTCTTGAAAAACTGATTAAAATTTCACCAAAGAGTCTAAGCCAGGTGTATCTAAACAACAGCGGAACAGAAGCGGTAGAGGCTGCAATCAAGTTTGCACGCAAGTTTACAGGAAAGAAGAAGATGGTTGCTATGAATGGCTCATACCATGGAAAATCACTTGGTGCACTATCAGTTACATTCAATCAAAAATATCGCAAAGCATTTGAGCCTCTTGTTGACACGGTGAGCTTTTCATCATTTGGAGATATTGAAGCATTACGAAATACGGTAGATTCTGATACTGCAATGGTAATCATAGAGCCAATCCAAGGAGAGAGTGGAATCAATGTTGCACCAGATGGATTTTTGCAACAAGTCAGAAAATTATGTGATGAAAAGGGAATTGTTCTAGTGTTCGATGAGATCCAGGCAGGTCTTGGAAGAACCGGAAAAATGTGGGCAAGCCAACATTGGGATACAGTGCCAGATATCATGTGTCTTGCAAAAGGCATTGCAGGTGGTGTACCTATGGGCGCAACGCTAGTGAGACCAGACATTTTAGCTTCAATCAACAAGGGAGAACAGTCATCAACATTTGGTGGTAATCCATTATCATGTGCAGCAGGAATTGGAGCCATTGATGCACTAACAGAAGACAAGTTAGTTGAGAATGCAGAGAAGAATGGAAAAATATTCAGAGAAAGATTAGAGAGATTAAAAGAAAAACACAAGATAATACGAGAGATAAGAGGTAAGGGATTGATGATTGGAGTTGAGATGAAGTTTGAAGTAAAGGACATACTGTTTGATGGAATTGCAAACAACCTATTGCTACTTTATTCTGGCAAAAATATACTACGATTATTACCACCTCTAGTGATATCAGAGTCTGACATAAACAAAGCTTTAGAAACTCTAGATGTAATACTAACAAAAGAGGAGCAGAGAAGAAATGTCTAGAGACAAGACAGATGAGACAATAATTGAGATGCTTAAAAAAGATTCACGGCAGTCGTTTGTAGAGATTGGCGAAAAATTAGGATTATCAGAATCTGCAGTAAGACGAAGAGTAAAAAATCTTACAGATGGAGGTACAATCAAGAAATTCACAATTGAAACAGGAGATGCAAATTCTACTAGTGCAATAATTTTGATCTCAGTTGATTCATCAACTGACACATCAAAGGTATCTGCAAAACTATCTAAACTGCGTGGAGTGTACACAGTATTTGAGATAACAGGTCAGTATGACATTGCTACAATAATCAGAGCGCCAACAATTACTGACATCAATGTGTGCATTGATGAATTACGAAAAGTTCCAGGAGTATTTGATACAAATACTGTCATAATATTGCGTACGGTTACATAAAACGAATTTCGTCATATAATTCTGAAAATCGCCTAAAATCGTTTCAAAAACACCAAAACTAGACGATTTCTGTACGAATATGTTTATATTCGCAAAACCTAGATAAAAAATTTAGAAATGGATGAAGCAAACTATTACGCATATCAGTACAATGAGATGGGTGTAAAACCAAAGAAAATTAAAATACTTGACAGTACCCTGCGGGAGGGAGAACAACATCCAGGTGTTACTTTTTCAAACAAGCAGAGAATCCAGATTGCATGGATGCTAGATTATTTCGGAGTTGATCAAATTGAGATATCTCCTGTTGTATCTCCAGATCACAAGGAAGCAACAAAGACAATCATCAAACAAGGATTAAAGGCAGATATTGTTGCACATGTTCGCGCATTAAAAGAAGATGTGGACGTTGCAATTGACTGTGATGCTACTTGGATGGCAACTTATCTTGGAATTTCTGAAATTCACATGAAAGACAAACTAAGAATTACAAGAGAAGAAGCATTACGAAGATCAGTGGAAACAGTAGAATATGCAAAAGCACATGGTCTCAAGATGAGATTTACAGTTGAAGACGGTAGTAGAGCAGACCCAGAGTTTCTCATGCAGGTCTGTAAGGCAATCTCTGATGCTGGCGTTGACAGAATAAGTCTACCAGATACTGTTGGAATAATGAGACCAAATGGAATGTATAATTTTGTAAAGTCAGTTCGAGAGGAGATAAAGACTCCGCTTGATGTACACTGCCACAACGACATTGGACTTGCCCTTGCAAATGCATTAGCAGGGTGTGATGGCGGTGCAGACCAAATTCATACCACAATTGACGGAATAGGAGAAAGAACTGGAATACCTGCACTTGCAGAAACAGCAGTTGCCCTAACATATCTATACAAGTCACCAAATAATTTCAGGCTAGACATGCTAATGGATCTCTCAAGACTAATTGAGCAATACACTACAATTGTTCCCTATGACTCAAAGCCAATTGTAGGCCCGACTGCTTACAAGCACAAGGCTGGAACACACTTGGCTGCCATTTTGAGAAACCCTGCAGCATACGAACCAATCGAGCCAAAAGTAGTAGGAAATAGAAGAAGGATTGTCTTTGGGGAACTTGCAGGAAAGAATGGTGCAGCATACTTGATGTCACTATTAGGTCTTGAACAAAACGAAGATCATGCAAAGGCAGTAGCAGCGGGTTTGAAGAACCTAAGGATGGGAGATTTGCTTGAGATACCACTTGACGATAGACTTGAACGAAAGATAATTAATGACACAGAAGTGAAGGTAAAAGCAGGAAAATAATATGAAATGTTTAGAATGTGATGCAAACATCAACCCTCCAAAGGACTCGATGGAAGGAGAGATAGTAACCTGTCCTGATTGCGGTGCAAGTTTTGAGCTTGCTAAAGGATCCTCCGGCTTTGAGTTAAAACCAGCACAATCTGTTGGTGAGGACTGGGGCCAGTGAGCTCCGGTTTATCGATTCTCTACGATACCATCAGGTGGGAAGAAAAAGCACTCTTTGATGCCGCAAAGGAAAAAGGCATTGATGCAAAGATGGTTGATTGTAAGAATCTGTCCATTAATCTAGATAAAAGCAAGGAAGAATATGGAACTGTGATACAGAGATGTGTCAGTTATTATCGTAGCCTTCACTCTACTGCAGCACTGGAAGGAAAGGGAGTCAACATAATCAATTCATTGAACACTAGCATTTTTGCAGGAAACAAATTATTTACTCACATGCTTTTGCTAAAGAAAGGAATACCCACACCATTTAGTGCAGTTGCATTTTCACAAGAATCAGCACTTGATCTTCTTGACAAAAAGGGATATCCAATGGTAATAAAACCAACTGTTGGTAGTTGGGGAAGAATGATTGCCATGCTAAGAGACAAGGAATCCGCAGAGGCAATAATAGAAAGCAGAGAGAGTATGTATCCAATTTATCAAGTATACTACCTAGAAGAATTTGTCAACAGACCACCACGTGATATAAGAGCAATAGTAGTTGGTGACAAGGTTGTTGCTGCAATTTACCGCTATTCTGGAGAAGACCAGTGGAAAACAAACATGGCGCTTGGCGGTAGAGCAGAAGAACTCAAAGTTACAAAGGAGTTGGAAGATATTTGCATCAAGGCAAAGGAAGCAGTCCAAGGGCAGATAGTTGGAGTAGATCTAATGGAAAGTAAGGAAAATGGCCTTGTTGTTCACGAAGTAAACAATACAACGGAATACAAAAATACTGTCAGAGTTACTGGCGTAAATATACCAGCAATGATGATTGATTACGCAATGAGCCAAGGAAAATAAGAAATTGGATTCATCAATAACTAGTACACCAAGGTATTCAGTAAAAGTTCTAGAGAAGGCTCTAAGGCTCTATACACCATCTCTTTCAGAAAAACCGCTTGCTGAATTTTTGGCAGACAAGTGTGATGATTTTGGATTTGAGGACATTCGCATAGATGATGTAGGAAACCTCATAGCTACAAAGGGATCTGGATATCCAAGGATAATGTTGTGTGGACACATGGATACAGTTCCAGGAAAGATAAAGGTAAGAAATGAAGACGGATTCATTTACGGTAGAGGGGCATCAGATGCCAAGGCTCCCTTGATCTCAATGCTTCTTGCGGCAGCATCAGTACAAGGCAATAACAATGGAACAATAACATTTGCAGCAGTAGTAGACGAAGAGGGAAATGCAACAGGAATCAAGAGCCTCGTAAAACAAAAGCCTGAGATAGATTATGCAATATTTGGCGAACCAAGCGGAATTAAAAATATCACAATTGCATACAAGGGAAGAATTGCAATAAACTTGAGAGTAAATGTAGGTGACAGTGCACATGCAAGTGCACCGTGGCTTGCAAAAAATGCGATTGAAGAATCATATGTATTTACAGCTGCATTGAAAAAATCTCTAGAACAAAACCAAGATGGCATGGCAAAAAGCATGATGCTTACATCATCGCTGACTGAAATCAAGGGAGGTACAAGCCATAACGTAACACCAC
Organism: Nitrososphaerota archaeon; assembly: GCA_013288545.1. Lineage (GTDB taxonomy): Archaea > Thermoproteota > Nitrososphaeria > Nitrososphaerales > Nitrosopumilaceae > Nitrosotalea. The sequence goes on from JABDBR010000019.1 coordinate 23,574, forward strand.
TAGAATGTGACGCGATAATGGACATTAGGATTCCGGTAAACATGAACTGCAAAATAGTTGGAGAAAGAATTGCAACAACAGTTCAAGAGATTGCAAAAAAACAGGGAGTTAATGCATTTTATTCTGTAATAGATGAGACTGAGCCGTTTGAAGCACCACATAGTTCCCCACTTGTTAGAGCATTGACATTGGGAATAATGGATGTAGAAAAGGCAAGGCCGCAATTAATCCGAAAGACAGGTACAGGAGACATGAACATAATAGGAAATTCACTAAACATTCCAGTTGTCACATATGGTCCAGGAGATCCCCATGCATCACATACAATTGATGAAAGAGTATCAACAGATGAATTTCTAAGAAGCATTGAGGTTTTCAAGAGAATGTTGTCCCACCTCAGAAGATTACACGAATTCAAAAATCCTACCATTAAATCCTAAAACGAAGCTCAAAATATAGAGCAGTTAGAGTTTTTTACAATGTTATGGTTTGTAGGTCTTGGTATTTCAGGGCTTGATGGAGCAAGTATGAATGCAATCCAAGTTTTAAAAAAGGCAGATATGACATACTTTGAGAATTTTACTAGTCCCATCAGCAGATCAGAATTATTAAAGATAAAAAAACTAGTCAGGGGAAAGATGACCATTGCACCCA
>JABDBR010000020.1 GCA_013288545.1 Nitrososphaerota archaeon
GCTGCACAGTGCTGTTAGGTACATTTGATGTATTGTTGTTTGTCAAAATATTGCTTACCACCAGTGGTGTTTGAGCGCTCATCAATAGAAAATGTATTTCAGAACTAGTTACAGAGTTACCTGCTATATCAGTGGCAACAGCAGATACAGAATGCCCTCCTGCAGACAACGTTACAGGTACTGTCCATAGACCCTCAGAGTAAATTGCATTTTCCTCGTCTGTTCCATCTATCAATACTGTTACAGATGATATCCCATTGTCATCTGATGCAGTCCCATTAATTGATGAAATATGGTTTAGTGTAGTTCCATCCACAGGATTACTGATTGTCAACGTTGGCGAATGCGTATCTTCCATGATTATGATTTTCTGACTAGCTGCATTTCCACCTACATTTACTGCATTGACATGAATCGTATGCATGCCACTTGATAGCATACCAGTTGAAAATGACCAGTTTGTTGAGCCAGAAGCAGTTCCAGCAGGTCCACCGTCTACACTCCATGTTATAGAGGGTATTGCTATACTACTTGATGCAGTGCCAGTGACTTGAATGGAATCAGTATTTACACCAGTGTTATTTTCCGGGGATGCTATTGATAACTTGACAAGGGTAGGATCAACTGTAAAAACTCTAGTTGCAGTTGCAATGTTTCCTGCTGCATCTGTTGCGTTAACCTGCATCAAGTGATGCCCATTTGATAATTTAGTTGAAAATGACCAGTCTGCTGTACCAGAAGCAGTTTCTACAGGTCCACCATCTACACTCCATGTTACATATGACACGGATGTATCATCAGATGCTGTTCCAGACGCGGTTACCATATTTGTATCCAGTATTTCATTGTCATCAGGTGTAGTGATAGATATTGTTGGAGGAGTTGCATCAACTGTAAACGAACTTGTTGTAGTTGCAGTATTTCCTGCTTCATCTGTTGCAGTAACTGATACCACATGATGACCCTGCAAGCCAGACGTAGTAATTGACCAATTTGTGGTTCCAGATACATCACGATATCCACCATCTATCATTGCAGACATGCTTGCAATACCAGTTTCCAAGTCAGACGAAGTACCAGTTATGGTCGAAGCTGTGTTTACAATTGCGTTATTTGGAGGATATGACATTGATACGGTAGGCGGCGTACTATCAATTGTAACTGAGATCGTATTGGTATTTACATTCCCAGCTGCATCTATTGCCACAGATGTTATAGTGTGCTTACCATTTGTTAGCCCAATCAGCATCGGAGCAGACCATGATCCTGACGAATATGTTGCAACAGATTGTGCACTGCCATCAACTAGTATTGAAACGTATGAAACCATGACATTGTCTGACGCAGTGCCATTAACCATCGATATGTGATTTAGTACGGCATTATTCTCAGGCTGAGATATAGAAACTGTTGGCGGAGTATTGTCAACTGTAACAAATGTCAATTTCGATGTGGCAAGCCCTGCGGAATTTGTTGCATTTATCTGCACAATGTGAGGACCATCAAGCAACCTACCGGTTCTAAATGACCAGTTTGTCACACCTGAAGCTGCTTTGGCTAACCCACCATCAATTCCCCATGTTACTGACTTTACCGGTATTTTGTCAGATGATGTAGTACCTGATACGATTGATCTAGCGGTATTGACTACAGCACTGTATGCAGGTGCAGTGATGGATAATGTTGGAGGAGTCGTATCAACAGTAAAGTTGCGCTCAAGTGAGACAGGTCCTGTTAATAGCCCAACAGTTGACGCGGCACTGACAGAATAGACATCATTTGTCAATGATGTTACTATGGACCATGCACCGGTATTATTATCAGATTTTGTTGTACCAATCATCGTACCCAATTTGGTATTATTGTCGTATAGTGTAACAATGGAACCAGGTTGCGCAGTACCAGATATTGTGGGCTTGTCAGTAACAACAAAAGAATTTTCAGACGGCAAGCCAATTACTGGTTCATCTGGCATTATAACAAAACTAGTTGTAAAGTTTGAAAAACCATTGGAAGATATTGTTATTGTAGGAATTCCGGCACTAGCATCCAAGTAGAAGAAACTTGCAGAGTCCGCACCCTTGTGTAATACAAAAGAGGATATCATAGATGAAAAATCTGATCTTGTGGAAAACTTTCCCCCATGTGAGCTTGTAGATAGATGAATTGTCATATTACTAGCTGCATTAATGATAGTTCCAGACGAGTTTTGTAGTTGTACTACTATTTTGTTTGATACGTGGTTAGCTGTAAGCATCTGTACTGCATCATTAGGCACTACAAGATTTACAGAACTATCAGCATTTGCCTCTTGGAAAAAAAACATACCTGTCATCAGGGCAAAAAATAATGAAATTACGTAAAGTGGTTTCATACGGTACGATCCGGCTTTTACGGGAGTTTAAAAGGCTGGTGCAGCTTTGTTGTGTAACTTGCCTCCAGTTTTAGGCGCGAAACTTTTAGAATCCATTTCACTATCGAGATTTAATTAACATACTAAAAGATCTCAAACTAGACTATATTCTTGCTTTAGAGCATGTCTCTGACATTTACAACAACTTGTCTGGTCCTAGTTTGTAGGATAATCCTCTGGCTTTAGAAAGAGTTGCCAGACGTTTATCTCAAACCCATACATGTTATAGTACAGCATTTCAAGGTGACTCGATCAGGTCTTTCACGGTTATTTAACAACTAAATGATTCTCAAGTTTTGATAAGTTTAATTTCGCTAGGATCATTTTAAAAAACGTTGAATCGTAAAATAATTGAAGAAATAGCAAGAAAAGATTACGATTCAATCCAAAACCAGATTGGTGATTTTTTAAAAAGTGAACTTGAAAAAAGAAGATCAGGCGGATTTGTCTTTGGCTTGAGCGGAGGAATTGATTCTGCAACAATTGCGGCCTTGTGTGCAAAGTTTGCCAAAGAAAAGTCTCTTGCACTAATCATGCCAAATGGAAAAATTACTCCAAACAGCGAAACAGAAGATGCAATAAAAATAGTTGATTCCCATGCAATAGAATACAAGTTAATTGATATTGGTTTTATCCACAAGGAATATTCCAAGTATATCGAACAAAACCCATTAGCATTTGGAAACTTGGGGGCAAGAATACGTGCCAACATGTTATACTATTATGCAAATGCACGAAATTCTCTTGTACTTGGCTCTTCTGACAAGAGTGAATTTCTTATCGGATACTTTACAAAGTTCGGAGATGGGGCAGCTGACTTGTTGCCAATCGTATCACTGTATAAAACCCAGATACGAGAGCTTGCAAAAAGTCTTGGAGTACCACAGAATGTTATTTTAAAACCAAGCGGCCCGCACTTGTGGGAAGGCCACACTGCAGAGACAGAGCTTGGCCTAAACTATGAGGAGATTGATTCCATATTGCATTGTACCGTTGAAAAGGGCCACACAATTGACGAGACAGCAAAGATAACAGAGATACCAATTTCAGATGTCGACAAGATTTACAGAATGTACAAAAAAAGCGAACATAAAAGAACATTGCCAACATCATGCACCATATCAGGATGACTAGTTTGAAAATTTTTGACACTTTATCTGTAGCAGAAAAAAATGTAGATGTTGTAAATCCAGTCAGAATCTATCTGTGCGGTGTTACAGTATACGACGAGAGTCACATAGGGCATGCAAGAACAATCATTGTCTTTGACACACTTCGAAGATATCTCGAGTCACATGGAACAAAGGTAAACCTGATACAAAATTTTACTGATGTCGATGATAAAATAATTAACCGTGCAAAAAATGAAAACACGTCGGCGGATGTCATATCTACCAAATACATAAAAAATTATTTTGGCGACTTTGACAGGCTAAATGTCAAGAGAGCAGACATGTACCCCAAGGCAACAGAGCACATCTCAGACATGATTGAGCTCATCAAGGGACTAGTTGACAAAGGATTTGCATATGCGTCAAAAAATGGTGTGTACTTTGCAGTCTTGAAATTCAAAGAATATGGAAAACTATCCAAGAAAAAAACAGACGAGCTAGTCTCAGGTGCGCGAGTAGAAGTAGACGAGACAAAAAAAGATCCGCTTGACTTTGCATTATGGAAGTTCTCCGATGATTCTCCAACATGGGACAGCCCATGGGGAAGGGGAAGGCCTGGATGGCACATTGAATGCTCTGCAATGAGTCTGAAATATCTTGGAAGCAATTTTGAGATACATGGTGGTGGACGTGACCTGATATTTCCCCATCATGAAAATGAGATAGCCCAGTCAGAATCATTTTCTGGAATCAACTTTGCCAAGATCTGGATGCATGTCGGGATGGTCACAATAAACGGTGAGAAGATGTCAAAGTCGCTTGGAAATACAAAATCAATTGATCATGTCCTCAATAAATGGGGCCCAAACATAATCAGGCTGTTTTGCCTGTCAGGCCACTATACAAAGCCAATTGATTACTCTGAAGATATACTAAAGGAAACAATCACAAAATGGCGCCAGGTGGAAAACTGTTACTATGAGATGATTTTATCAGATGACATCCAGGCAACAGATGGATTTGACCAAGTAAAAGAATTTGTCCAGGAATCAAAGACAGAGTTTGAGGCTGCACTTGATTCGGACTTTAACACGCCACTTGCACTAGGAGCCTTTTTTAAACTTGTAAAAAACATCAACCAGTTGGCATCATCAGAAAAACTCACCAAGAAAATATCAGATTACATCATGCCAGTATTTTATGAAATGCTTTTGATTCTAGGGCTGGTTGTAATCCAAGTAACAGATGATGAAAAAAATCACATCTCAAGTCTTATCAATCAACGAAACACACTACGAAGCCAAAAAAAATTCCAAGAGGCAGATGCAATCAGAAAACAAATCTCAGACATGAATATTGTTTTAATTGATCACAAAAACAAGACACTCTGGATGAAGCAGGAAAAAATAGGTATAGAAAACTAGGATTTTTTGGTCTGTGCACTGACAAGTGATACTACATCCCTGTCACGCAACTGATAGTTCACAGGAAGCCTCACTCCGTATCGTACATCTTTTGCATAAAGCAAGCCCTTTGTCAGGTCAGTGTGAATCTCTTTTGCCAGGTCTTCCACAGTTGCACCGTCTTTTAATAAAATCAAGTCAGGCAAGATTCGACCCTTTTTGTCAGAGAGTTTCTCAGCGTTTGCCACAGGGTAAATCGAGTTCATCTTTAGCAACTTGAATACTGTAACGTTTATTGCAAACTGGACACCAGTTCTCATAAATTCTCCCAAGATTCCTTGCGTGATAAAATCAAGTGCGTCTATCTGTTTTTTGTTTAGCTGCTCCCTGTGCAAGATTTCAAACTGCTCAGAGCCTGGGACGTATTTTATGAGACCCTTTTTCTCTGCCTTTCGTAGTGAGAGCTCACTGTCTGTGCTTGCTGGTATGATTATTGAATCAATGTATCTTTCTCGTAGCCTATCAAAGTTTTTTTCTGCACCTGGTACATCAATTTTATTTGCAACAATCAAGGTTGGTTTTGAAATCTTTCGCAAGTATGCTGCAAACTTTTTGCTGTCATGCATGTCAAAGTTTTCAAAGTGCTTGTCTTCAAGGCCCGTAGTCTTGAGCGCATCTTTTACATGGCTTTCCTTGACACCTATTCCACGAAATACATCAGTTATTGCAACAACAGGCTCTGTCTCCGACTGGATTAGCTTTGATATCTTATCCCGGTTGCCCTCCAACAGTTTCAGATACCACATGATCAATTCCTCTTCAATATCAGAGACATCTGCTATTGGGTCACCGCTTCCAATTTCTGCAATGCGTCCTGCAGCATCAATGCTTCCAGATACATCCACTACATGCAGTATTGCATCAGACTGGGTTGCCACTGAAAGAAATTGGTTGCCAAGCCCTTTTCCTGCCCATGCATCTTTTATCAGTCCTGGAAGATCAATTAGTTCGATTGGGATAAATCTCCAGCCATCAGTGCACTTGGAATTTTGTGGATTGTCCTGGATGTTAAATTCAGTGTGGACACATGGCGTGATTGCATTTCCAAGTGCCCTTTCGGGTTTTTTTGTTGTAAACGGATATGTAGAAACTTCGGCCCCTGCAAGTGTTGCCGCATTGAAAAAAGTAGTTTTGCCAGTATTTGTCTTACCTAAAAGGCCAATCTTGATTGGCATGATGACATCTGATGTTGCTTGCTATTTATCTCTGCCGTAAATTATTCATCATGGCTATGAGAGGTGGCATGGCTTGATGAATTTTTTATCTCGTCGGCACACCATGCGATTTGTTTTATTTCATCCTCTGTCAGTGTGTCGTTCCATTTTTCAAGAACTGTTTTGATTATTTGGGAACCATTATACAAAAGACCCCAGTATGGGTGGTGCTCTGCAGTTGTAAGGGCAAGCTCCTCAATTTCTTCAAGGCCTGTTTTTGCCAAAGTCAGCCCATCTGAGCGCTCACCATAAATTCTTACAATGTTTGAATCAGGATCAGAGTGCATTTTGACTAGGACATTTCTCTTTTCAAACGATTTTACCAACTCTAAAAGAGATTTGCGAAAATCTTCAAAATCGTCTGCCATGTCCTAAAATAGCCTTTGGTGCTCTGCAAGCATGCATCGATTAAACACAATAACTGGGATTCCAGCCTTTCTTGCAACCTCTTCTGCTTCTGCATTGTGAATTCCCTCCTGGAGCCATATCACTTTGGGTTTTATTTTTACAGCATCTTCAATAACTGGCATGACTTGGTCAGATGGCCGAAATACATCAACAACATCTACAGTATCTGGAATGTCAAGCAATGTAGCATAACATGGCCTTTCAAGAATCTCTGTTGCAGTAGGATTTACTGGAATTACATTATACCCTTGCTCAATTAGATATTTTGGGACATAGTGTGCTGCCTTGTCTTGATTTTTTGACATGCCAACCACTGCAATATTTTTCAGAGAATAAATTTTTCTTATATCATCATCTGTAAAAGAGTCATGCTCCATGTTTTCTATATTGTGCAATACCGCTTAATATCTTGCGGAATAACCGATTTATAGGGCCATTGTGATTATTTTTCCATGGAGCAAGAAGAGCCCAACGATGTAATCGTATTAAGTGCAATAGACCAGGGTGCAAAAAAGTTCGACAAGATTTTAAAAAAGACAAAAATTGACGGCAAGGAATTAAACACTCTGCTTGAGCGCTTGGAAGAAAAAGGTCTCATTACACTAGTCGAGAAGAAAGGCTGGCTTGGCTCCAAAAAGGAATTGGTCCTAACAGACAAGGGCAACAAGGAATTACAAGAGCGAAGATTTGAGCTAGAACAGAACTGGAATCAAATGGTAACCATGTGGAAGAGTGGCGACAAGCAAAAACTCCAGCAGCACATGGAAGAGCACAAGTCTATCTTACCGTCAATGATGTTCATGGGAATAATGGACATGATGATGTTTTCTACAATGATGGGATTTATGGGAATGGCAATGACAAGTTTCATGCCAGACCAGTACATGAACAGCGGCCAGGACATGGGTGGAGGACACGACATGGGTTCTGGTCAAGATGCAAGCTCAGGCCAAGACTTTAGCGGCGGAAGTGGATTTGGAGACGGCGGCCCAGGAGACATGGGCGGCTTTGACGTTAATTTTTAAAATCATACCCTAGAGAGAAATAGAAATTAAAAAACAGTTTTTGGTTTTCCGTTAGTTGGAAATTATTTTATTACTTGGTACCGGATGGCATGGTCATGTTGCCAGACATTTTCATGTTTCCATGAGCAGTCATTGGTGATGCACTAGAGTCTGCCAAGCCATACATGACATCTTCACCGTGTGGTGCAGAGCCAACTTTACCATAGCTTACTTTTTGTGACTGCCATACTGCATTTACCCATTTGGTGTGTTCACCTGGGGCGCACTTGTGATCACCGCAGACCACGCTGTTGCCATAGCTTGCAGTGGATATGTTGTCATTCCAAGTACTTTGTGTCAAAGCACTAACTTGTGGAACAAACACTGCAGCAAATGATGTCAAAAGTACAGATGTTGTAAACAAGAGTAATGCCACTTTGTGAGACATGAGTTGTTTTGACTTGGTGGCATATAAAAGAATTATGATAAACTGGTTCATCAGATAAAAATGGATTAGTGGTTAGATCCACTGTGTAATTATTTTGTGCCCTTGGTGGCATTTCCTGTCATGGTCATGTTCTCAGTCATCTTCATTGTTCCATGAGCAGTCATTGGTGGTGCTGTAGAGCCTGCCATGTTGTGCATGACATCTTCACCATGTTGTGCATTTCCAACTTTACCATAGCCTGTTTTTTGTGACTGCCATAGTGTGTTTATCCACTGTGCATGTTCACCTGGTGAACATAGGTGGTTACCACATACTTTGCTGATACCATAGCTTGCAGTGGTATGACTATCATCATACACTGAAAAGTCTCTTTGGGTCAGTGCATTTACTTGTGGCATGTTAACTACCAACAAAGATGTCATTAGAACAGATACTGTTAGCAAGAGTAATGCTATTTTGTTAGACATCGTTGTCGCTCCGCTAACGGTATATAAAAGATTTATGAATCAACCCAGCCTGGAAAACTGCCAGATATGCCAGAGAAACAGATATCAATAATTCACAAGCTGTGTCTGACATGGCAGTACAAATAGGTGCAAAAACTCCAAATCTCAAAGTATCAGAATGGATACAAGGATTACCAACCAATATCGACAAGGAAAAAGACAATGTTGTTCTAATTGAAGTATTTCAGGTCAACTGTCCTGGTTGTTTCATGTACGGGATTCCGCAGGCAATTGACATTTATCAAAAATATAGAAAAGAAGGCGTTACAGTTTTGGGAGTTGCAACAGCGTTTGAAGATTTTGATAAAAACACAGCTGAGAATTTGAGGCTGCTTCTCACAGAAGGTAAAGTCATTGGTGAGACACTAAAGGCACTGGGCCAGTACGGCCAGCTAGTCGATGGAAACAAACTTCCATATAAAATTCCATTTCCAGTTGCAATGGACTTGCTCAAAAAAGATGAAGGTCCTCCAAGCCAGGCAAAAATTGATGAGATCATACAGGCAAATGTTCCAGGGTATGAATCATACAGTTCTAGTCAGAAATTAGATATCATTGAGCGAGTCAAGCAGTATCTTAAGAGCAAAGAATATTCCGCGTATACATTTGACGAGTTTGCACTGCGCGGCACGCCATCAACTATTTTGATTGACAAAAAAGGAGTGCTCCGCGATGTTGCATTTGGAACTAATGATTTTCTCGAAGAGAGCATCAAAAAATTATTGAGCGAATAATGTTTTTGCATGTACACGTCTTTTGATGATACAACTCTTGATAAAATAGTTAGACTGCTAAAATCACACCAGTCAGAATTTTTATCAGGAGAAAAATTAAGCAAGTCACTTGGACTAAGCAGAGCTGCAGTCTGGAAAAGTATCAAAAAACTCCAGTCACTAGGATACAAGATTGAATCAAAACAAAATGCAGGTTACAAGATTTATCCAAACCCTAGTCTTCTTTTCCCATGGGAAATTTCAGATGGTTTGCAAACTGATACAATCGGCGGAAAGATTTACTATTTTGATACAATAGACTCGACCCAGAACTTTGCATTAGAGTTATCTCACAGGCCTCATGAAAACGGCTCGCTAGTAATTGCAGAGAGACAGACACAGGGAAGAGGTAGGCTGAACCGAAGATGGGTCTCGCCAAAGGGCGGAATATGGCTTTCAATACTTTTAAGGCCAAACTTTGAGCCGTCATACACATCGCTTTTCCCTATGCTTACATCGCTTGCCTTGGCAGTTGCAATTCAAAAGACATTAAAAATCAAGACTGAGCTCAAGTGGCCAAACGATGTAACCATCAAGGGCGATAAAGTTGCAGGCATCCTAATTGACGCATCAATTGAATCAAACAAGATAGATTATCTTGTCATAGGTGTTGGAATTAATTTTAAAATCAAGCCCAGTAAGATAACTAGCCAAATCAAGACAGGCCAAAAAAAGTATGGCATCACAACACTTGTAAAAGAAAACCAGCAAGGCAATCCTGTCAAACTAGTACAACAGTTTCTCTTAGAACTGGAACGGTACTACAACAATGTAATATCAGGCTCAATTAGTGATATCAGAAAAGAATGGATGAAAAGATCGTCTACAGTTGGAAAAAATGTCACTGCAACCACAACTACCGGAATAATAAAAGGAAAAGCAGTTGGAATTGACAAGACTGGTGCGTTGCTATTGTCAAGCAGAGGCAAGGTCCAGCGCGTGCTAGCTGGCGACATTGCATACAAGAGATAAAACTAAAATTTTAAAATAAAATTTTACTTGTTAGAGATCAAAATGAGACTTGTTCCTATGAGAATTCCTGCCATTATTTCCATCCAGTGTGGAAAAACAAGTCTTCTCAAGATAGTTTCTCCTGCGCCTTGTATCATATGACAACGGTTCAAAAATCAGTATAATAGTGTTTTATCAGCTGGAATGATTAAAACTCAGCTAGTTTGCTCATTTCATGACTAGACAGATCAGAGATCTTTTCATATACGAATTTTTAATAATTATAAAATTCCAATGAAATAATGAAGATTTGCTGGGCAAACACTGACAGTTTTGATGACGCAGAAATTGTAATAGTTGGGATTCCTGACGAATCAAAATCCCATGCACTCAGAAAGGGAACATCTGAGGCCCCACACAAGATAAGGGAGATTTCGTCAATCAGGGACACATACAAGCGTGGAGATGACATCTCACTTGGCTTGCCGCTAGGCGGAATTGCAAAGAGGGTTTACGATTATGGAAATATCGAACGCAGCCAAATCGAAGATATAATTGATAAAATAGTATCCCGCTCCAAGATTCCAATATCAATTGGCGGCGACCATTCCATTACAACTGAGATAATAAAATCAGTTGCAAAAAAATACGGTCCTCTGTCTTTGGTTTACTTTGATGCGCATCCAGATTTTGTTGGCTCAATTAATGGATACTATGGCTCTGTGTTTTACGATGTCTTGCCATACATTGATACAAAGACTAGCATCCAGATAGGAATTAGGACTCCAGAAAAAGAAGAAATTGATAACATCAAAAAGCATGACATCCAGATTATCACGCCATTTGACATTATTGAAAGCGGCATGCAAAAAATAAGCAATAAAGTTTTAGATACAATAGGCAAGAATGTGTACGTCTCACTTGACATGGATGTAATCGATCCAGCATTTGCACCAGGAGTCTCTGTTCCAGTTCCGCTTGGCCTTACAAATATTGATGTGGCATTTCTGCTCAAGTCCATTGCAAACAAAGGCATTTGTGGATTTGACATGATGGAGGTGTGCCCCAACTATGACATCAAGGACAGGACGTCACATTTGGCATCAAGGATTATTTCAGAGACAATATCGTCTATACAATAACATCACTGCTAATACTTTTAACTACCTACAATATTTTAGAAAATAATGTTTTCTCACTTTACACTAGACCAAGCAAACAAGATTCTTCCATCAGTTATTCAAAAATTCAACACTGTGGTGGAGAAGAAAAATGAAGTTGTAAGAATTCAATCAGATTTTGAGACAAATCCAAAATACATGGCAAACTTTAAGGATTATATCCTAAAAAAGCAAGAGCTCAACTCTGCAATAACTAGTTTTTACAAATCAATTGAAGACCTGGAAGCAACAGGTGTCTCAGTCAAAAGCATCGACCAGGGGCTGCTTGATTTTCCATCACTGATGTTCAACGAAGAGATATGGCTGTGCTGGAAGCAGGGAGAGACTGTAATAAAATTCTGGCATGGAAAAGACGAGGGCTTTAACGGCAGAAAGCCAATAGAAAGTGTAGACTTGGAAAAACTCAGGTAAGCATTTAGGCATATATCAAAATAATCCGTATTTTGTACAAGTGTCATGATTAAGGTATGGCTCAGAGCAGTTAGGATACGATTTCTTTTAGCATCAATCATCTCAGTCTGTCTTGGCCTTGCAATAAACGGCTGGCAGAACAAGACAATTGATGTTGGATTTGCAGCCCTTACATTTGTTGGAGTTGCAGCGCTGCATGCAAGTGTAGATCTTCTCAATGATTACTGGGACTACAAGCGACAGATTGACACTGATACCAACAGGACAAAGTTTAGTGGAGGAACTGGGGTTTTACCAGAGGGACTGCTCAAGCCAACTCAAGTGTATCGCGCAGGAATGCTGATGCTAATAATTGGTTCTGCAGTTGGCGCATTTTTCATATTTGAAAGAGGGATAACCATCGCAGTGATTCTGGGATTTGCAATTGTTTCAATTTATTTTTATTCTACAAGAATAGTTGATTCAGGTCTTGGCGAGGTCTTTGTTGCAGTAAAGGGTTCAATGATAGTTCTTGGTACATATTTTGTCCAAAGCTCTCACATAACACTAGAGCCAGTAATTGCAGGAATTGTTTCAGGAGTCTTGTCATCAACTGTCTTGTTTGTAAATTCATTTCCCGATTATGATGCAGACAAGAAGCATGGCAGAAAAACCCTGGTCATAATGCTTGGAAAATTAAGGGCAGCATCACTTGTCTGGGTTTTTCCAGTCATCATATATGGTATCATAGTAACATCAGTATTACTTGGAATTTTCCCTGTGGTTACCATAATTACTTTGGCAACAATACCACTAGCGATAAAATCAGGTGTATCATTGAAGATAAAATATAACGAGGTACAGGAACTTGTTCCAGTGATGCAAGGATTTGTCACATATAGCAGAATTACAGGGGCACTGTTTGTTGCAGCATTTTTGATTGACATTTTGTTGAAAACACCACAGTAGAATTAAATCGTCCACGTTTTAATCAAGTCACATGATTCCAGGTTTTGCAACTAGAGAAGGCACCGCAAACTATGCAAAAAGACAGTCAAAGGTCGCATCAAATCACTACAAAAATTTTGCAGGTCTCACGCTCTCATCTGTCGGGGTTGGAACATACCTTGGCAATCCGGATGATTCTACAGATATTCTAGTAAAAGATGCAATAAAAACTTCGGTCAAGGCTGGAATTAATGTAATAGATACTGCAATCAACTATCGGTCCCAAAAGGCAGAAAGGTCGGTAGGAAAGGCAATTGCTGAGCTGATAGAATCAGGTGATGCAAAAAGAGACGAGGTCTTTGTCAGCACAAAAAATGGATACGTTACAAATGACGGAGACGTCAATGAAGAATTCTGGGTCAACATACAAAATACACTTGTAAAACCTGGCATAATAAAATCAGGAGATATTTCATCTGGGTATCACTGCATGACAGTACCATACCTGCAAGACCACCTAAAGCGTAGCATGAAAAATCTCGGACTGGACTGCATAGACTTGATGTATCTGCATAATGCTGCTGAAGGCCAGCTACAAGACATTTCAAAAGAAGAATTTTCAAAAAATCTAAAAGATGTTTTCGAGTTTTACGAAAGCCAAAGAAAGAATGGTTCCATAAAATATTACGGAATGGCCACCTGGGAGTGTTTCAGGGTTGCGACAAATCACCCCCAGTACCTTTCAATTTTTGACATGGTAAAAATAGCAAAAGATGTTGGCGGGCAAGACCACGGATTTCGATTCATCCAGTTGCCATACAACATGTATCTTGATCAAGCACTGACTGTGAAAAACCAGGGAGATGCAAACCAGTACACCATATTGGAATCTGCAATACAACTTGACATCGGGGTGTTTGCAAGTGTTCCACTGATGCAGGCAAAACTTCTTGCTCCAAATGTTCTGCCAGAGTTTGGCCAAATGTCAAAACCGTCTCATCGTGCAATGCAGTTTGTCAGGTCCACTCCAGGAATTATTGCACCCCTTGTTGGACAAAAATCACAGGCCCACGTACAAGAGAATTTGGACATTTTGGCCACCCCAGTGTTAAGTGAGACCGAGTTTTCAGATTTGATCAAGAAATTGTCATCATAACTGCTTACTTGTTAATATAATCTAGCCACCAATTCAAGATCAGTTGTCAGACGATAATTCTCAAGTAAGCATTCGAAATACTTTACACCAAGATATTCCAAATATAGTGAAATTGCAAGAGGTTTCTTTCCCACAGATGGCAATAGAAGGAATGATTTGGAAACCACATCACTTGGAGAGTCACCTGAAAGCATTTCCCCAAGGTCAATTTGTTGCAGAGTATGATGGACAGATTATAGGATCAGTAAGTAGCCTAATAGTCAAGCTAGAACCCCCATACAAGGATCATACATGGACAGAGGTTTGCGGGGGCCCTGAATTTAGAAACCACAACCCTAAAGGCGATAGCCTCTATGGTGCTGATGTGTCAACACATCCAGATTATCGCAGGATTGGAATTGCAACATTACTTTATGATGCAAGAAAAAATCTTTGCATTAAATTAAATCTAAGAAGAATAATTGCAGGTGGAAGATTGTTCAACTATTGCGAATTTGTAGATAAAATGTCACCTGACGAATACATTCAGAAAGTAATTGAAGGCAAGATAGACGAGCCAGTGCTGGGCTTTCAGCTAAAAAATGGATTTGAGTTCATAAAGGTATTAGAAAATTATCTCAAAGATAGCAGATCAGTAGACTATGCCACTTTCATAGAATGGAAGAATCCAAACTACAAACCAGGTGAATTGATTGATAATTGATTGTCACACTCATCTAAATCAATACGAATCCTTGGAAAAAATTTCCTCACTTGAAGGCAGGGTTAAGAAATTACTTTTAGAAATGTCAAGTCACAACGTAGACTATTCCATCGTACTCTCATCATATACGGTAAACGAACAAAGACCATCAATACGACAATTAATTGATGCAACAAGCAAATATGACAACATTGGGTTAGTTGCAGGTTTTAGCATTGACCATCACACTGATTCGGATTTAAAACAATACAGAAAATGGATAAAAGATGGTTCAGTCAAGGGGCTCAAGATTTACTGTGGTTATGAGCATTATTATCCATACGACAAGAGATATCAAAAAGTCTATGACACTTGTGTAGAATTTGGAGTTCCAGTGATGGTACATACAGGTGACACATTTTCGGAAAAAGGCAAACTGAAATTTTCACATCCCCTCCATCTAGATGAGGTTGCAGTTGATAATCCAGAACTCAAGATTGTCATGTGCCATCTAGGAAATCCGTGGATTGAAGATTGCCAAGAAGTGGTTTACAAGAACGATAATGTTTATGCAGACATATCAGGTTTGGCGGTTGGCAAATTTGATCACCTTTTTGAAGAAATAATGGTGAAAAAAGTTGCAGAATTGATAAGTTATGCCGGAGAGCCACACTACTTACTATATGGCACAGATTGGCCAATCTCAGACATGGATTCCTACCTTAGTTTTGTTTCAAAATTAAAATTGAAGAAAGAATACAGGAGTGAATTGATGTATCAGAACGCAAAAGATCTTTTCAATATTTGATATTATAGAAAAATTCTAGTTATTCTTGATCTTCGATTTCTTCAATCTCGTCTTGTGCATCTTGCTTGACTTGCTCTAACTCATGGGTTTCTTCTTTCATTTCTTCCTGCTCCATCTGACGTTTTTCTTTAGATTCATCATGTTTTGATTTCCACATGGCTTTCAAAAATTTCTTGATCATTTTATCTCACACTTGCATCTGCGATAAGAAAGTCTTGCAACAAATTCGTATTCTTTTTCTCTACAGCACGAAGGATTTGCAAACTCAATTCAGCTTGTTTGTTTCCTTTTTTCTGTGCACCATCGATGTATTGATCAATACGAGATAGAAACAAGAGTTTTTCAACTAGTTGTTTTCCAATGTTAAAATGATTTCCGTTTTCAAGCGTATATTCCGTGATTAGTGTATGATCCTCGTCTCTAATATACTGGCGTTAATAGAGTTCGCAAAGGAAAATATGACTATTTTTTATCATGACAACATTGTTTGAAATTTCAACAAAGAGGAAGAGTTCTATCGTAGAACTGCAGTAACGATTCCTGCTCCAATTAATGCACCAAGCACCATGAAAAGAAGATCAAATGCGATGACTTTTTTAAATGACGCATGTACTTGTTTTTTCCAAACTGATGATTTTACTATTTCTGGTGCACCAATCAAGGGTGAGAATCTTAGCTTGCCGAGTATTTGTTTTCCAATTTTGTAACGATTCTGATTTTCGTCTATTTTATTCACCTCTTGCATACGTGATGATGACACTTAAGGAAACACGACTAAAATGAGATGAGGTAATCGCTTTTGTTACTGTAAATGCCAACTAGATCTGTTTAATAGAAGTGAGGATCGATATGATATCATGGACCCACATGAACTAACAACATTGCTACATGAATTGATTTCAGAGCAAAACAAGTGCGACAGCGAACTATACTTTGAGAAAAAGACCAACTTTGACAAGAGAGACAATGCAATGAAAAAGATATTGGATTTGAACAAGGCAAGTTAATAGTCACAAGTCAAGATAGAAATCACCTAATAAGGATAGAAATCACCTAATAAGGATAGAAATCACCTAATAAGGATAGAAATCACCTAATAAGGATAGAAATCACCTAATAAGGATAGAAAATTGCAATCATATTTTGGATTGACTTTTTTTATAACTTGACGCCTTTTGAAAGATCATCTTTCTTTTCAGGCATATTACTGACTTGGGCTTTTCCTGAAACATTAGATATTTTTCCAGAATCATCATCTACCATGTCAAAAACAATTCTAATCTCCATGATTTTCTTTGCAACTTTTCCAAAATCTCCAAACTTGGCAAAGACATGGTAAAGGCCATCAGCAAATCCGGTCTTTGATACAATACCATGTTTGAAATCAATATGAAGTGGCAATTTTGCATCAGTCTCTTTTTTGTGGAGTTCATCGTATTCTCTAGGTGAGAGTACATTTGCGGGGTCTGCTATGATTATCTCTCCTGTATCTACACCAACAGTACCAATCTCTTTCCATTCGTATGTAGGTCCAGTTTCATTTTCTGTCATTTTTTGTTTGAATTCCTGAGATCATGATAACCCTCATCGGTATTAAACCGGCATCAATTGACATTTACAGTGGAAAACAAGCTTTTGCCCTTGCAAGATGGAGTAACATTGCCAGGCTTTTAATCTAGGAGTGTGCTATTGGTATAGTAGAGTGGTGTGAGTTTGCACATCCCTGATTTTATGTCGGAGAAGGACTGGAGTAACTAACCAGCTCACATTTGTTTTTTGGATAAATCCAAATCATATCTTTTCATGTCTATACCTGTTTTTGATGTACCTATCATGATATTTCCCATGAGATAAAACAGATTTCATCAATCCATCATAGATCTTTTTTGGTACGCCAAAGTATTGATAGATTCCACCACGACAGAATTGTATCTCCAATATCTGCAATGATTCATCATAGCCAGCTGATTGCAAATCATTTGATTTGAGTCGTATCCTGTCCATGTGTATCATACGTCATCGAATCATGTAAATGATTGGTTCAAATAGTAATTGTTCACTCGACGAGAATCTTGTGAACTAGTTCAAGACCTTGCTCTTTTTATGAGCATAAATCAGGTGAACTTCGAGTCCTTCATTAGAGTAAAAAAGCGTATTGCATTCCTTACAGGTTGGCATGAATACAATATGGATATTTTTGATTTAATGTGTTTGATTGAAATTCATTTAGCTTGAGATCAACATCGTAGAAAAATATGATAGACTCGTTAGAAAGAGGTCATCCTCATATCATAAAATAATGATACGTACCAAACTAGTCACCATGTATCGTATATAGTTCTAAGCAGTCTATTGTCAAGATCTTTATGAGATCATGTTGTAAAATAAAACCATGAGTAAAACAGAGATGTTAAGCGAGAAGACAGGCAAACCAGAGACAAGAGAAATCTATGCAGCATATAGACAAAATCTAAACCGTTACTTTGAAGAAGTTGAGAAAAATGTGACCCAGTGTATGGATGCAGTTTCTCAGCTACAGCAGGAATTTGTCGTAACATGCAAGAATGTACTAGACAATACGATGACATTCCAGCAAGAAATGATAACAAAGAGCGGTCTAGGATCAAATCTTCCCCAGTCTTACCTAAAATCAATCAACGATGCAACAGATGAATTTGTAAAAAACAACGCTCTACAGAACAAGGCTGTGATAACTGTAATAGATGCAACAAGGCAGAACATCAAGACGTTTCAGGACAACTTGAAGGCGTTTACAAGCATGGACACAAGCATTGTCCAGTCATGGTTCTCATCTTGGAAGCCTGCCCGAAATCAATAGTTGTGATTTTTTAAATCATTTTTTTTAGAAATATGAGGACAATGATTACTAAATAGTCACTATATGCCACTTGTAAAAACCATAGACAGAGTTTATCAATTGTACCGGATATTATCAATTTGAAGTTGACAGTATTCAAAAGCGGAGAAAGGGTACGCATAACAGCAAGCGATGAGCCCAAAAAGATATACAAGATAAAAAAGATTAGAACCACTAGAAAAGGCGGAATTTTATATCTGCTAAAATCTCTTGAGAAAAACTCTATTTTGCGAATGTATTATGAAGACAAGAAGCTGCTTTTGGAAAGAATTAGATGAAAAATCCAAGTCCACATCCTGTATTTTGGAAATAAAAAACACGTAGATAATACTAGCAAATTTGTAACATGAAACAAGATGAATGAATGTGATAGTGAAAAGCAGCATCCCAAACCCCAGGAAGGATTAAAAAATATTGTATGCATCGGCGAAGAGAGTTATCTAAATGAATTAATGCTAAATTCTAAGAGCATGCAGAGACTACAAGATTTCATAATGAATCTAGACTGCCGTGGCTCCTAGTCTGTAGATCTTTTCTTTAATTGTAAGTTTTAAATACAAACGCAAGACGAATCTTCAATATGCCAGTTGATCCAGTATGCGGAATAGAACTAGATGAGAGCCTTGCTCTTGTTCACGAATACGAAGGAAAAAAGTATTATTTCTGCTGCCATGGATGCAAGAGAATTTTTTCCAAAAAACCAAACAAGTGGAAGAAATCTAAATAGGATAACTTCCGCACATGCGGCAAAAATGAGCGCCAAATTTTAGTGAATAATTACAGTTTGGACACTTTGTCTCAGCCAGTCCTAATTTATGTGGCGCATCAAAGTACTTTCTGTATATTTCATAATAGCATAATGACTCTTTTGATAAAATCTTGATCTGGTCTTTTTCTGCATAATGTTTTGTTTTTTCTGCAAAATAAGAGTCAGATATCATGCCGTCAAGAAAAGATGTCAGGCCACTTGTACCAGAGCCGTCCTGCATTGCAGATTTCTCCCTCCAGGTTATGGATTCTGGAAGATCGCCTTCAAAGGCCTTGCGCAGTATCCACTTGGTATATTTTTTCCTCTTTTCTTCGTGGATCTTCAAGTCTGCTGAGATCTTTTTTGCATACTCTGATACGGAATCATCCAAGAATGGAGTATGCAATACAATCCCAATTGATTGGGATATCGCACGTGATGGAAAGTGCATCACACTCCATATCCTTTGCAGATCTTGTTCAAGTTCTGCTCCAGACAACCTCTTGAAGAAATTATACCCAGCAAAGAGCTCATCTGCCCCATCTCCAGTCATGATGGATTCAAATCCAGACTCTTTTGCAGCCTTCATTGTAAGATATACTACAATATTGTTTCTAATCTCAATCGGATTGAACACTTGCAAGATTTGTATAGTATTTTCTGCTGCAGAAAGCAGATCATCTACACCAGCAGTTGTCACGTCAAGTTGTAAATCACACCACTTTGCCACAAGTTGGGCATGCACCAGATCTGTTGAATCAAAATCTTTTGCAATAAGAGCAAATGCTGTCATTTTCTTGTTTTTGGTACAAGATGCAAGAATTGACGAATCCAGTCCACCTGATAGGGCAATTGAATCAGAGTCATGTTCCAGTACAGATTTTGTCACTAGTTTCTTTATCTGCGACGTGATTTCTTGCAATCAATGATTAGTTTCACACCCTCTAAAAAAAGTCATCACGAAAAAGATGACTAGGTTTAAATATTTTACAGAGGCAATTTTGTATATGCTTCTTCCGTCAGAGATAGAAACTAAGACGCTCATACCTGCACTACGAGCCATACTTGCAAAAAAGCTCATAGAAGAGCACAAGATACGAGAAGAAGAAGTTTCAAAATTATTGGGAGTAACACAGGCTGCCATAAGCAATTATGTCCGCGGGACAAGGGGCGATCCAGTACTGATTAGCAAGTTGCTTTCTGTAAAAGAGGTATCAGAGATGATAAATGACATTTCAAACAACTTGGCCTCCAAGATGGCGTACACACCTGCAAGCCTCTCAAAGTTCATTGGCCTTTGCAACTACATCAAGTCAAGCCTGCTTATTTGCGACATTCACCACAAGCTTGAATCAAACATTGATGAAGCAGTATGCAAGGAATGTGAAAATATGCTTTTAAAAGGCCCTGGTAGTTCGTACTAGTTTGTTTTTGTTATAACAATTCTAATAACAGACAAGAGCGGTCTGTTGGAATCTTCTTCGCTGTCAACAGTGATATCTACAATTTTTGAATTTCCCTTCATCATGTTTTCAGTTACTATATTTGCAACTGCAACTGCAGTAGGAATTGCCTGGCCACGTGCAAAAAGCGTCACTGTTTTGTGTTTTACAAGATCAGCTAACAAATCAAGCGCACATGGTACGATATCTTGCTGGTAAATTGTGACTAGTTTTCCCTCAGGATTACTATTTAGCTGGACTTTTTCTACGCCACTCAACAAAACTCTACCACCACCATTTATGCATTCTATTAAAGTCTTATCGACCAATCATCCATCAATCAAAAAGGTCTATAGGAATATTCTGAAAGTCGCCGTTTGGTAAAACTCGCCTGATTGTAATTGGAATTACACGCTTTTCAAGCTCTGCATAGGCAAGATCTAGTGATGTTGCAACATCTTTTGGTATCGGTATGAAAGGTGGTGCGCCAAGTGATAATTGTAATGCTCTTGCACCAAGTATTCTTGCTTTTTCAAATCTTGTCAGTGTCGGTGGGCCAATGACTATCTTGCCCTTTCCAGTCATTTCAAATTCTACTATTTCATGTATTGGATCAATGTCAATAATTTCACGTGCATCAATTATCTTTCGTAGTCTTTCCTGTTCTGCAATCTCTTCAGCACTTAGCTCCTTCTTGCCTTTCTTTCCGGGCTTTACCTCTTCCTCTTCTTCAGCTGGAGCTTCAGTTACTTCAACTACTGCAGGACCTAGATTTGGTTCTTCTTCCTCAACTGGCTGAACCTCTTCGGTATCTACACTTACTTCCTCAGGTTCATCCGACATTGAGGTTTGGGATAAAGAAACGTTATATATTCATAATCCTTTTCCTCAAAAATGAGTGCAGGCTCTGTTTCCAAGCTTGATCTTGTCTTATCCCTGAAGGGAAAAGCTACACTTGGCCTAGAATTAAAGCGTCATCTTGCTCCAAAGACAGTTGGCGGAGTAATTAGATCCATTCCAGTCGAGGGCAACGCCCACATGATGGGCAACAGCATTGCATATGTTGACACTGCAATCAAGACAGGCGGAGAAAAACTCAGGACCCAGTTCAAAAAGGGAGACGTTGGCTTTTTGGCTACAAACGGCGCGATCTGTTTTTTTGTAGATGATGTACCGGTCACAAAGCCCATGACATTGATTGGTAAAATAACATCAAACCTGGAAGAATTGCGAAATGTAAAACCCGGAGATATATTTGCAATAACTCAGGCTGGAACGTAAACGTGGTGTCCGCTATAGCCACCGATTCTTTTTACAGAGCCCTTCTTTAGTTGGATTTGCAAGAATGAATTGGCTGCAGATATCTTGACGTTTGTCTGTCTTGACAATTCCTGAACTGTAAAGACCTTTGAGCCCTTGATAAAGTTCAAGGCTTGGTTTTCATCAATAATGACTGAAATGTTGGTCCTTGGCTTTTGATCTTTTCGGTCTCCCTTCTTTTGACCGTCTTTCTTTCCAGCTTCTGCTGTCTGTGACTTTTCTGCCTGTGCTGGAGATTGCTTCTTGCCGCCGCCCATGGTGCATTATTTTTTTCCCCTATTTATAAACGAACAAAATGCTAACCAAGCGTACAAGTTTGTAGGGTTGTGATACATACTCACGTATGTATTTCACATTTTCAAGTAAGATCAAACATGCAAGATATGGAAGTGCCTTTAGACGAAATGTGGAAGACCATCGAGGCGTTTGGGATTAAACGCAAATTACTTGATCCACGCGATAGGTTGTCCTACAGAACTATACACGATCTATATCTGGCAATAAAAACGAGGAAAATCAATAACCGGTTTTAAAGTGTCATATGCGCTTCTCAAGATATTCAAAACAGAAAGAATTTTTGTTTATAAGTGCGATATAGCATCCAGACCAAATTTTGAGAAATACTAAATACTAGAAAAAATTGCTTTGTATCATGGGCCTTGACATGATAGAAGAAAAGAACCTAAATGATGTCATAACCTATTCTTTGGACTATCCAACCATGGTTCTATCAGAGACAAAATCGTGGCCTGTTACAAACATGGAAGACTTTGCAACAGGACTCTATGTGGGATACATCGGAGGAGTCTTTTTTGATGGATTTCTCAAGAGAAACAAGAGATTTCTTGACTCTGAAGAATACTCGGATTTTCATGGAATAATCTCAAAGCGCACCACAGAAATCAAATTAAAAATCCAAGCACACGTGCACAAGAAATAACTTCTTTTATCCTGCATATGCCAATAATCCTAAGATGAAATTTTCTCTTGTTGCAGATACGCTAAGTTACATGGAAAATACAACAAAGAGGCTGGAGCTTACACAGCACTTGGTAGACCTTTTTAAAATTACGCCACCTGATATTATACCAAAGGTTGTATACCTTCTCCAGGGAAAACTAAGACCTGACCACGAGGGAGTAGAAATTGGCATTGCAGAAAAAATTGCAATAAAGGCACTTGCAAAATCATCTGGGATTTCAATTAAAAAAATAGAAGAAGAGTACAAGGACACTGGTGACTTTGGTCAGGTGGCCTCAAAGATACTAGAGCAAAAGACACAGACTACATTTCTTAGTGAAAATATTACAGTCGAGCGAGTGTACGATACGCTCTATAAAATTGCAGAGCTCAAGGGCGCAAGATCACAGGACATGAAGATGAAATACATCTCAAGCCTGCTAAATGACGCAACCCCGACAGAG
>JABDBR010000021.1:0-20290 GCA_013288545.1 Nitrososphaerota archaeon
TTAGAACAGAAAACAAGGCAAAACCAAGTAAGAGTATCCTTTCAGATGGAAATTTTATCAATAGTTTAACAGAAAGTATTGCAAGCACCGATGGGAGAACAATGAAAAATATGTTTGAATTTATTTTTGCTATATCGCTATTGATTGTATTAGTTATGGTTACAAGAAAGAGACTTGTGATAAATGAGGCAGATAAGAATTTTTTACTTTTGAACAAGCGATATTTTGATGCCACGGTTTGTGGACCATTTCTTGAGATAGCATTCGGATTATCATCTACTGTTCCACTATGGTTCTTTTCCATATTCAATACGAACTCTATCTTGATTTTAACTATCTCATTTTTGTAAATAATTCACTTTCTTTACGATAATATTCCTTTTTTATGATATATTTTCATACTTGTGACAATAATGTTCTTCAATTAGTAAAACATCAGCAGTTGTTTTTCGCATCTCAAGAGTTTGCGATATTATTCACATCCCATAATAGAACCAGTCTTATTGTTAATTTTGACTCTATTTTTCATTGTATCACTAAAGGACGAAACTAAAATCTCTACCATCCATACTTGATTTACTTGTCGTACTCGTCATGGCGACGCACCCAGAATTGTCCCTGGCCATTTTCATCACGCCCTTTTGGTGTCAGGTCAAGATAGTTGTATGCAGTATTTAGCATGTCAATTCCGCGTGCATAAGTGGAATAGGTATGAAACACTTTACCAGTTTTATCCTTGTAAAAAACGCTGACTCCCTCGCGCTCTGAATCAAACGAGTCTTGCAGTTTAAAATTGTAAAACGCTTGTTTCTTGTCCACCTCTTCTTGCGTAAAAGATACGTGATAGTCAAAATTAAAATCCGTATCACGTGATGAGACCCATTTAAAGTCCCAGCCCATTCTCTTTTGGTATTGTAATATCTTGTCGTATGGCGCATGGGATACTGCAATCATGGAAACGTCTCTATGATTCAGGTGTATTATGATATCATTGAAGTTGTCTGCCCAAAAGGAGCAATGCGGGCATGCTGCTTCCCAGTCTGGGTCAAACATGAAATGATAGACAATCATCTGGCTTTTTCCATCAAAAAGTTCCTGCAGGGTTTGTCTTCCGTCTGGCCCATCAAAAACATATTTTTTGTCAACAGCCTTCCACGGTAGATCGCGTCGCTGCTGATTTAGTTGGTCACGCAAGCGCGTAAACTCTTTTTCTTTTATGAGGAATTGTTTTCGAGCCTCTGTCCACTCGCTCTCAGAGACAATTTTGTGATCTGGGATATTTGTCAATTTTCCTCGTTGCCTCTTTTATTTTTATAACAAATCTACTAGTAAAGGATTCTGTCAACTTGATGGCTCATCGTTGAACCTTAGGTACACATTGTCTTAATTTTCATTCCATTAGACAAGACCACTTGTAGTTTTCAATATTTTATAAAAAGTTAGTCTTGTACATCGATCATTTAATTGGGAATAAATGGTACGATTTGTAAAATCATGTGTGTCACATTCTATATAATTGGGAACAAGAACAAACATCTGCGCACAGAGTTGAAAGCATGTAGCTCACAGACTGATTATACATTGCAATATACACTAGAGGGCGTTAGCTATATTACAACTATTTTTTTTAAAATAAAATATTAAAATTTTTTATCAGAAGTTTAAATACACATAAAGGAGTACTGCGAAAGCTTGTCGAGGATGCAAATTTGCAAAATGAAAAACTGGAGTGCCACATATGAGCAATAATAAAAAACGTGGTAGGCTAAACAAAAAGCAACATCTGGAATTACACGAGTTCATGATAAAATGTTTTGAAGATGATCTTTATGCACCAACTGCAGCAAGAAAAGCTGGCGTTGACAGAAAAACAGCCTACAAACATTACAATCAAATCGTAGAGCAATGTCTTGAAAATGATAACGAAGATCTGCGAACGAGACAAAAAAGAGACAGGATTCAAAGAATTGCAAGCCTAGACAAAGACATTGAAGAATACACTGACCTACTCGAACGAGTCAGGGCATACCAAAAACTACACCTCACGTTGAAAAAATCAATACCAAATCACTTCATACGTGATGAAATCGATATCATCAAAAATAGATCAGATGTAAAGGACAGAAAAGCAGCTTACTTGGTCAAACCCACACTTGAAGAGGCCTATTCTGAGAGAAAAGCCGAACTTGCAAGCAAAAAAAGCAAAGAAGATGATACACGAGATGGCGCGACTTGACAAGGCCGCAGCAGAAGTTGCCAATCTTGGCAGGATCATGGCAGAGCGGGATTTTGAAATCGAAGAGTCAAAACGAAGGGCACAAAAAGAAAGAGATATTCTTGCAGGAAAACTGATTCCGGCAAATAGGATTGAATTTGTGGAAAAATTCAGACAGGTAAAAGGAGCACCGTTTTCTTTTCAGGGCAGAGATTATCTGAGAGAAATTTACCTAGATGAAAGTCTTGAAATAAACATCGTCAAGGCACGACAAATGGAGATCACAGAATTTGCACTAAATTGGCTAACGCACAAACTGACTTTGCATCCACATACTATTGGACTGTACATGACAGACCGATTTGAACACATCAAAGATTTTTCTGACAGGTTCCAGTCAGCAGTAATCGAGCCATCACCTGTGCTAAAATCACTCATGGTTCCAACAAAGAATAGTGTTGCATGGAAAAAATTCAAAAACAAATCAAACCTTAGAATGCTTTCCGCATGGGGTGATTTTGAATCCGCGCGCTCTATTGCAGCAGACTTTGTTGTAGTGGATGAAATGCAATCAGTAAATGTTGGAGCTTTGTCAATTGTCAAAGAATCCATGTCAAAATCAAAATATCATCAGATGATAAAAATTGGAACTGGATCAGATGAAGGAGATGAATGGTACGAGGAATGGTGTCGCGGTACACAGTATCACTGGAAAAAAGATTTTGTAAATCAAGATGGGTCGTGTGGTGCGTGGGTACAAGACCCAAAGTCTCCGACGGTTCCCGGAAAAACATCGTATGCTATTAGTCAATCAATGGCACCATGGATTTCTGCAGAAGCAATCGAAGCCAAACGAACCGGAGGGGGATATCCACCGCGACAATTTGAGAACGAAGTGTTGGGTTGGTGGCATCGTGGAATGAAAAGGCCACTGACTGCCAAAGAAATGATGACGCTGTTTGACCAAAACCTGGACTTTACACCATCTGAAAATGTAGACCACACACTTCCAGTCTATGCGGGATTTGATTGGGGTGGAGGAACTCAAGCATTCACTGTGGCATGGATATGGCAGCTTGTGAACGAAATACTGCCACCAGCGGAGAACCTGGAAACCTTTCTTTTATCAAATCTGTCTCTTCAAATCCTATCATTCCTGTACCAGCATGTGTGTCCACATAATACCAATTTTGGAAATCATTTTTTCGTATTATAGTAACAAAGGCTCTAGCATAGTAATCAAGAAAAAGTAATTTTTTCAAAGACCAGATTTGACCTGGAGATAAAGACAATCCGTCATTTTTGATTGTAGAAATTTTATCTATCAGAGTGTTGATTCTCTTTTTTGACCAGTCGTAAGGATCAAACGCATTTTTTGTTTTTTTGCTCAAGTTTATCGAGCATAAAGAATAGGTATTGATTTTATTATTTTTGGATATTCATTATATGTTCTTCCATTTATAATCCGTCCACCGGATTTTGGTCTTGTTCCTCCCCACTGTTTGAAAAATACTTTGACATTTTGTTTTTTACATTGCTGTATTATTTCCATTATCCATTCCTTTTGAACAGGCCTAAATCCATGCCCGCTTTCTCCTCCAATTATAGCCCAATGTATACCATCAAGATCTAGTTTTCCTACGGAGCCAATCAATGGCTCAAAGCTTATGAATTTGACAGTGCATTGTACATTTCTTAATTCATCAATTCTCCAAACATTTTCTTCATTTTCTATACTTGTACCCATCCAAATATGACTTGGAATTACTTGACCAAAATTAGTATAGAATAATTTTGAAAACTCGGCCATTTTTTTTGGTCGTTTGGTGAGAACTTGATATGTATGTAAATCTGCAGTCATCATGACTGCAAAGCACTTTTCGATAAACTTCATCGTAGATTTTTCATGAAACAGGTCAGACATGCTATTTACAAATATTTTTCTTGGTTTTTTCCATTGAAGTGGCAATTCAATATCTTCAGAATGCTCAGCAAACTCAAATCCATTTTTGTATTTTTCCATACCCATTGCCTTGAGACGCTTTGATAGAGTAGCTGCATAACAGTTCTTACATCCTGATGATATCTTGGTACAACCAGTAGTAGGATTCCATGTAGCTTCAGTCCATTCTATTTTAGAACCAGTTGCCATGGTATTTCATTCATTCTTGGATATTCATGATTTAAAGAGATTGTCATTTTGATTCAAAATTATGTTATCAATGCCATGGATGTTCTGCCAACAAATATGCCAATAGCGCCAAAGCAGGAACAATGATTTTAAATTTTATTGAAGCATATTGAATTCCTAGAGTAACAAAAAATGCTCCAAAGCCAACAATGGCAGAATAACTAGCATAACCATAGCATACCGCCATAATTGCACCTGACAATCCTGTTATTGCTGCAACTATTGATTTGATCGAGGCAGTTTTCATTATACTATCTCACATGCTGGATTACACTTTGAAAACTAAATACAGTAGGTTATTGTGTTATCATAATTTCTGATCGATGACGTCCAGGATTTTATAATAATTATGGAAATCAATAGATTCCAAAGAGTATACAAATGACACTATGGAATAAACCAGTACATGCAAGAGACAAACATCAATGACATACTTCTCAAATGCCTTGCTCCAACCACTCTTGAATCACTAACTGCAACCATAGTTGCAAGATACATGACTTCGCCATTTGAGATTCATTGCAATAAATTTGCACCTGAGCAAGAAAAAGACAGTCTGAGTAAATATCAGCAATTATTGTTCGAGCGTGGAAGGGAACATGAAGTGCAGACGGTGCAAGACAAGTATCCTGACATGGTGTCCATTCCATTTGCCACGCGTGAAGAGGGATTCAAGATTGCTCTAGAGTCAATGGCTGCAGGTACAGATGTAATGCATGGCATGCCCATGTTTTACTTGCCAGAAGGTCTCTTGGGAGAGATAGATGTTCTGGAAAAATCAAAATCCGGAAAATCAGTATTTGGAAATTATCATTATACAATCAAGGAAATAAAACTTGCAAAAAACATAAGAGAAGATCATGCGGTCCAGGGTGCGTTTTACAATTACATGTTGGGAAAAATTCAAGGATTTACACCTGAGATATTTTATCTCATAAACCGTGATGGGGAAGAAATTTCTTATCAGTACAGAGAATATGAGGAATTGTTGCTTGAATCAATTGATGGTACTAGAAAGATACTTGCAAATGAAAAACATGTCTCTCCGACCTATGGAAGTTGTGGGTTTCCATGGGAGAGATATTGCAACAGGCTGGCTGAAGAGACAAATGACATATCTTTGGTAGCTGGAATTTCCTTGAAAACGAAAAATAAACTTGCAGAACATGGTCTGAAGACAGTGCATGACTTAGCAAGCTCTGACATGGAAAAACTGGTGAAGATCAAAGGGGTTGGAAATGGTACTGCTACCAAGCTTGTTTATGCTGCAAAGGCAATCCAGTCCAAAAAACCAATTATCAAGAATGCAAAGTCAATAGTCTTTCCCACCTGTAAAGTCGAGATATTCCTGGACCTAGAAGGAGTTGATCCTACAATGATGGGTGAAGAAATCATCCAGGTGGATTATCTCATAGGTGCTCTTGTCAGGGTTGGTTCCAAGGAAGAGTACATGGCGTTTGTTGCAAAGGATCTTGATCATGAGAAAGAGATGCTTTTCGAGTTTTTAGATTTTATGAAAAAGCAAAAGGATTACGTAATATACCATTATCACCATTATGAGAAGACCCACTTGGATAAAATGATGACAAGGTATGAAGTTGATGAAAAAACAAAAAATATGATTTTTGAGCACATGATTGATGTATACAAAATTGCGACTAGTTCAGTAGCCTTTCCCACGTATGGAAATGGCTTGAAGCCCGTGGCAAAATATCTAGGATTTTCGTGGAGACATAAAGACGTGGATGCCACGGAGTCAATTGCATTATACTTGGACCATGTTGCAAATCCGGATGAAATCGAAGGTAAACTCAAGATGATTCTTGATTACAATGAAGATGATTGTATTGCGACAAGAGTAATCAAGGATTGGTTGGAAACTGTTCGTGTGGATGCCAGTTCAAATTAGTAATGCCATATTCTAAAATAAGTAAAAGTGTCAAATTCATACGTGAAAAATGAATCTGCTAATTGAACATGTTAGATAATCATATACGTAGAGTATGAGTATGTTACAAATTTTACATGATAATATTCTCAAGTATTGCATCTAGAAATACTGATTAAGTGTTTCATATTTTACAATACCCCATTCTTTATTATCCATAGTGTAAAACACGATTCATGAAATTAGAGATACTAGTATGGGATGTAAATCATGGTAATTCCACCTCAATTAAATTACCAAATGGCAAAGTCATTATGATAGACTGTTCCTCAAATCCAGAGACAGGATTTTCACCTGTTTTTGCAACTAAAAGACTTTGGAATGTGAACAGACTTGATTATCTCATCATAAGTCATCCACATATGGATCATATCAGAGATTTCATAAACATGGATCAATTAGATCCTCGCGTATTTTACAGACCTCGTATTATAGATCATAATGAATTGTTGAAAGGTAAAACTAGAAATGATCTTGATGTAGTTGAAAAATATATTGAATACGATAAAAGATATGTTGAGCCTCTTACGCCTAATGAAATACCCACTAGTTCTAGCTGGAGTGGTGATGTCACAATTCATAATTTTAGATTAAACGGCGAACAGTCTGATTTTAATAATTATAGTTCTGTGACATTTCTTTCTTATGGATCATTTCATTTTGCTTATGGTGCCGACCTTAGTTCTGACGGTTGGAATAATCTAATTGATCAGGAAGGGACAAAGTTTACCGATAGACTTGCAAAAGTAAATTTTTTTGAAGCATCACATCACGGTAGAAAAGAAGGATTTAACACAAAAATTTTCGACTACATGATGAATCCAAAATTAACCATCGTGTCAGACAAACAGGAACAAGATACTAGTGTATCAGATCGATATTACAAGTATTGTAAAGGATGGGATATTTACAATCAAAATACAGATCAGTGGGATAATGGTAGACGTGTTGTTACTACTAGAAGCGACGGACGCATAAAAATTGAAGTAGAACCCGGAAATGGTACTACTGAGGTTGGAGTATATGTTCGTTAGTAGGTCAAGTAGAATTGAATTACTAGTGTATTGATATGACTGATTCAAAAGAACCCGAATGGTTAACAAATTACTATCAACGAATCCAAAGTGATGCCACACTTGCTTTTGGGCGTCGTGATAATATCACTAACTGGTCATATACATTATTGATCGCCGGAATTGCTGCGTATGTGGGACTTTTTGGAACTGGCACATTTGTAATACCTTTAGGCAGATTTGGATTAGCATCTGGAATTTTACTTGTATTAATTAGATTCTTTTTTCAATCCATGATTGCATATGGATATTTCAATAGAGCGAGATATCTGAGAACAAAGATCGAAAAATATTGGATGGATAATACTCCCACTCTAGATCAAATTAAACAAGAAATTAAAAATTATGATCATGGTAAAGCTATACCTTCAACACATCGAGAATTATTTAAAGGACAAGTAAGATCTGGATTTGTTTTAATTTTAGCCATTCCAACAATATTGATAGTAATTGAATTTTACTTAGGATATTCTTGGGAATATCTTGCTATTGTCATAGGTCTCATCATTTACCTGTTATTGGAAATTAAAAGTTTTGTTAAATATCCTCAAATGAAATCTTTATCAGAAAAATAACCTTCATTCTTTCACATGTTTGATGAAATTTATCTTATTTAATTTTCTATCTAATATTCTCCATTCATATCTATTCTTTATCAGACATATCTCCACCAAGATATGTCCCATTCTCATCATACACATAAAACACAGTTGCCTCACTTGGAACAGTTGCGTCTTGTGAAGCGTTTCTAGTCATCTCTCTTGCTTTTCTTATTGCCACATCGCAGTTATCAAAATCCTCAACTACCCAATGGCCTTCACCTTGAATCTCAGACTTTTCTATTCCCATAATACGAAATTTGCCTTTTGACGGTTTAAGCTCAGGAAAGTCTCTAAACATAAAATCACTATACCACGTACAGTTTTAAGAGTAATTATTTGAAGCTAGATAGTTTTTATGAAAAAGTCATTTCAAACACCAAACATTTCTCCGAAATTATCTCAAAGCATTAGAACAATCACCAAAATACCCGCACGCCTTGCACCGGGACTTGCTGTTGTGGTGTCGTAATTCATCTAGCTTCAAGCATTTCATCGTAAACTCTACTACAGATACAATAAACATCCCGGTATGCTCTTCAGTAACATACTCTTGGTACGTCTTGTAGACAGCCCTTGTCCGTGAATCAATGATGTTAACCCTGTACATCTTTTTTGTATGCGGAATCTCGGAAAGGCCACCAACCGCATCACCCAGGTTATACCTTGAATGCAGATACGCAAGAACCTGCAGCAGTTGGTCATCATATGGCTCACGCAGAAAATCATACCTGCCAGGATTTGCGGTGTGCTTGTCATCAGATACCACCAAGACCTCGTCTTGCCTGAACACTTTATCAGCCCTGCCAAACAACGAAAGCTTGGCCTTGCCAGAAGAAAAAGGAAACTCGTGCTCAAATACAGTAGTGACATCTTCTCGGATAAAGTCAAGATCAGATTTTGTGTCCAAAAGTTTTTCCACAGTCAGTGGAACTGCAACCACACTTGCACGCTCTATTTTCTCAAGATCCTCATGAAACTCAGAGCCTATTGCCATCTGGGCAGTCTTTGCCTTGACACCCTCAATTAAAAATGGAATCTTAAACTCACAGTACCCCATGGCATCAGTAAAGTCAGTTACAAACGCCTTGACATGGGAGACACCAGAATCATTTTTTGATATAGTAATCGTAGGAAAATTTTACAAAAAGAAATACATAAAGTTCTGGTTTTGCACACTTTCAACTAGCAGGCAAGTTTTCATGCCACATGCAAACCAAAATCATCTAAGCATGATACAACTGATTTAAGCAAGTTATTTTCTTATTAAACGAAAACGGCTTTTCGTTTAACAAGAAAGTTCCACATTATACTAAACTATAATATCCAAAAGGGCAAGTCAAATGAACAAAACAAGCAATTCAATATTTCAATCACAACCAAAACACCAATTATTGTTAAAAATTGCTCCCAAAGCTCCGTTCAGTGAGAAAAAGATTTAAAATATAACTACCATAGTTATATTATGCGCCTAAAGCTCTCCACTGTACCCCTGAGCCACCAAGAGCAGAAAGTCTACCTCTATTTGGAGAGCATAGAAAAAAACACCTTCAAGGTCTCAGAGATTGATATCAAAAAAATCGGCATAATGCCAAGCTACCTCCATGTAATCATTGGAAGGCTTGAAAAAAAGGGATGGCTAACCAGTGTTGGTAAGGGAGTATACCTACGTCTGCCCGCAGCAACAGTAATCAAGGGAAATGTATACCTAGAAGACCCATTAGAGGTCGCACTAAAGATGTTCAATGGGTATCTTGCATTTCAAAGCGCCCTCAAAGTTCACGGACTAAGTGAATACGAACCATTTACTATCTATGTTGCCACAAAAACAAAATCAGAAACAATATCACTTTTGAAGCATTATGAAATAAAGGCAGTAAAATTAGGCAAGCGGTTTACAGGATTTGTCAAGTTAGACAAGTATACAGTATCAACAAAGGCAAAGACGTTTTTTGACTGCTTTTATCACCCACATTATGCAGGTGGATATGCAGAAGTTCTAAAATCACTTTACACTGCAGGCAAGATAGACTGGACTGAGATGGAAAAATATTTAGAAAAATTTGGCTCATCAAGCATTTGCCAAAAAATTGGTTACCTGTTATCTCTTCTTAAAGAAACAGAATATGAGTATCCACAAGAGTTTTTAGATTATCTGAAGAGTCGCGTGGCAAACAAGACAAAACTTGATTTTAGCCAAAGTGGCGGAGTGTACAACAAAGAGTGGATGATAGTAGACAATATTGGAAAAAAGAAGCTTCTCTCCTGGTGGTACAATGGTTAGCAAGAGAGAGGCTCAGCAGGCAGCAGCAAGATCAGGAATAGGACTGCAGTATGTTTTCAAGAAATAATGATTGTAATTAAAAATTAAATCCTAAACTCGTTTGACTTGTCAAGTTCCATCTTTTCCTCTTTCCTTCTTTTCAAGTACAGGCTAATCCCGCCTGCAATCATACCGCCAAACAACAAGACACCAGTCAAGGCCCACACTAGATTCATCATAGCGACTTGAATTTTTTTATCGCCTCGCGAGTCAGCCTTTCTTTTTCCTCCTCGGATATGACAGTAGGATCGTCTGATGCTAGAGCCTGGTTATATTCATCTTCAGTGTTTGACTTCATCTTTTTCTTTTCTTCCATGGTATTAGTCCAGTGCCATTTGCTAATATGTCTATTTCAGGAATTTACTCCATCTTTGCCTCGTCTGCAACAAAATGCTTCAATAATGAAATGATATACGATGATGTCCGAATGTTTTCATGCGAATAACTGGTGTGGACAAACCTCATCTTTTCATGCAAAGACAAAGCCTTGTTCCATATCTGCTTTACAGAAGACCTCTCAATTGGCCATATTGTATCACTTGTAGTCACCAGGATCCTTCCACCAGAATACTTGGCCGAAAACGGTTTTGTCTGGGTTGCAAACTGTTTGGGCTCGACAAGCTCTCTTGCCAGCATACCCCAGAATTCATCAAACTTCACTGTACCATAATGTATAATCTTTGATTTAACTGGTTTTACTGGATTCGTACGATATTATTGCAGCAAAAGCAGGTATAGATGGCAATAGATTCCTTTATGGATTTGTCCATGGGTGAGCCACACTTTGGACAATCCATGGTATCACAAGGATGGTGATCGAAATTAAAGTTAGCATTTATAGAATACGTATCAACTAGATCTTGATTTTAAAAATAAGGTTTCTATATTGAAAGTGTTCAGCATTTTATCATCACAGATCCTTGGTCTTTTTCTTTGTCCGTAAAGTATGATATAGTTGAAGTATTGCACTATCCACAACATCTCGTATCAATTTTGAAGTTTCTTTAGCTTCTAGCACATAATCCTGATGACTCTCTAGTGCATACCAGTAATCAGTTAATTTCTTGGCCTTCTTTCTGAACCCAAAAAAGTACAACAAACTTAGCTTTATCGCAGGAAGTAGGTTGTATCTCGCAGCTTTTATGAAAAACTCTCTTTCATCAGTAGCACTGTGTTCACGCAACCATTCAGATATTTCTGTAATCAACTTGTTTGTGTAATCCTGATCATTTCTTCTATCATCGGCCACCCTAATCAAGAACCTAACTGAATCAATAGGGATTGCAAGATAGTGTTTGTTTCCATATAAATATACGAAAGTAGACACGAGTGCAGTTCTTTTGTTACCATCAGTGAAGATATGCCATCTTATCAGACCTTCCATCAATACAGCTGCCTTTAGATAAATATCAGGATATAGAACATCAGATCCAAAAAGCGATTGGTTTTGTTTCTGAATTAGAGCGCTAATCAGACCATCTTTTTCTACACCTTTTAGCATATTAGGAAACCTATTTTCCAGCTGTGCATGGATTGCCCTAATGATATCTTCTGTTATGTCTTGAATCAACGTTTGTCTAGGTTTTTAAAAATTATTTTATGGTCTTTTAGAGTCATCTCTACAAGTGCTTCCAATTCTTCTTTTTTCATGGTATTTTTTGTGTCTTGCATGATATTTCCCTCTAACCTAACC
This sequence comes from Nitrososphaerota archaeon, assembly GCA_013288545.1. Taxonomy (GTDB): domain Archaea; phylum Thermoproteota; class Nitrososphaeria; order Nitrososphaerales; family Nitrosopumilaceae; genus Nitrosotalea. The sequence goes on from JABDBR010000021.1 coordinate 12,043, forward strand.
GTGACTAATTTAGTCATTTAGAAGTTAAAAGCCTTTGTGATAAACAGTACATATTTTTAGCATCAATAAATGACGCTTGATACAGGTTCAGATTACATCTACAAAATTTCTTGTCCCTTTCTGACAAGAATCTCTGCATTTATGAAAATACCATTTCCATTTAACGAATGATTGTTCACTAGATAGAAATAGTATTTTTATTATAAACAGATAGTGCTTGTATCATTAGCACAGTTCATTAATTAACAGATCTGGTATGACTCTCCAAAATCAATACTTGCAGTTTCTAAGTTTAGAGGCTAGTCATAAGCAAATAACCACCTTAGGTTGTTTTGCCAAGAGTTTTCTTTATGATGGTATTCACAAAGGAGAATTGTATAATAATATAATTACTAGGAAATGTACTAGAATATTTGTACAAATTGTTTTTAGCGAATAATCACATTATTAATCCGTGAGATATAGGCGCAGAACAGAGATCGCCGCATCAATACTGCAGACAACCAAAAACGGGCCTGCCACCAAGACTCGGATAACTTATGATTCCTACCTGTCATTTGTCCAGACAAACTATTATCTGGATTATCTAATTGAACACAGACTGATAAGACATGACAAGTCAACCAATCGGTATTCCATAACAGAAAAGGGAATTAAATTCTTGGGCACATATTCAAAGATGGATGACCTGTTGCCAGGCAAGCCAGGGGACAGGACAATGCAGATATGATAACAACACAGGACAGTAGAGATGATTTTGATGTTCCAGTCCTGGATCAGCTGCATGTCAATTTGGATAATGCAAAATCAATTGCACGCAAGTTTTTAGGACAATACTTTGCGCGCATCATATTCAGGGGTGCATTCCTCAAAGGAAACACATGGATTGTCATCATGGATGTGGGACGCCGTGACGAGTACATGGTGCACGTACGAATAGATGCATGCACGGGCATGACACTAGAGTATCTGTAAAACTTCTTAATTTTTTTTCAGATTAATTTTAGAATTTCAATGTCATGGCTTTACAAGTCAGGTGTTTGATTCATGGTACAAAATAAAAAAGAGAGGAGATATTTTTACTGCTTTTGGCCGTTATCACTATGCAGTCCTGGTAGCACCTGAGTATGCTCTATTTTCACAGATTGCAGATCGTGTGGATCAAGCCCGAGCAGCTGCAGTATAGTTGGCGCGATTTGTGTCGTCTCTACCCACTTGCCATTCGAGTCAGGCTTTACATTTCCTGGTGCATAGACAAGGATTGGGACATCACGGTCGCCTGGGTTGTCGCCACCATGCTCGGCAATCTTGCTGCCGCCGGTGTAGACAGTTCCGACTTGGGCACGCCCAAATACGTCTGGGTGGCGCGGGTCGGAGACAGGCACGCCGAAAAAGTCTGCTGCGGCTTTGCCGGAATAGATCTGTGCAAGACCCGAGTGGGGTACTGACACTGTCGTACCGTTATAGAGTTTGCCTGGCGCACTGTGGTTCCACAGATAACTTGCGACAAAGTCTGCTGCTGCCTGTGTCTTGACAGACAAGTAGCTCTGCCACAGGTCATCGTCGGTTCCTGCAACTATCAGTGGAGCGCAGCTTGACGTACATCCGATATTTACATTCCATGCGTTGTTTATCGCGTCAATTATTGGTCCATCTTTGATTCTGTGCAACAGGTTAGGATCCTGCGGAGACTGGCCGTGCTTGGCAGATACAATGATTGCAGTCGAGTCAGTCAAGCCTTGCTTGTGGATCTCGCTTACCATTTTTTCCAGCTGGGCATTGGTGTAATCAAGTGCCATTGATAGCAATGGACCTGGTGTACTAGTTCCTGGGAGGTAACCACCTGCCAGCACCGGCCCTTCGGTATAGTTGCCGTGTGCGTCAGGACCTATCAGAGTAGCTGGCGAATGGAACAACTTTTCTGCAACAGAGACTGCCTGGAAGTTCATTCCAAAGATAGCAGGTACTCCTACATTGTTCTTGCCGCTGTGGTCAAGGCCGTCTATCTCGTTGATTATTGCCTGCACCTTGTAGCCATCATACTGCTTGGTTGCTGCATTATCACTTGTCCAAGAGCCGCCACTTGGGTACGGTACACCATTTGGCTCTACCGGGATTGAATCAATCTCGGGCGCAAAAAAGTCATCCAGTCCATTACCTGACGGTCCGTTAAACGACGAGTACACAGCATGCTTGTCAGACCACGCGGTCAGCATTCCAGCAGCCTTTGCAACCTCGAACATCGTGTTGACCTTGAGGTATGCATACGGCGGGATTGGCTGGCAGGTAACCGGGTCGACCGGGAACGTTGACGGCACCAGCAGCGTCTGCGGTGTGGCCGTCATGCCCATTATCAATGCTGGGTTACTATCGATACCTGGAATGTTCTGGCCTGCATCAAGTCGTGATACATTCATGTCGTCAGGCGAGTCGTAGATGACATCACCACCTGTTGGCCCGTGGCACGATGTTGTGCCTGCCTCGTAGGTGTCATGGTTATACTCGACATCATAGTAGACTCCTGTTGCGCGCGGGTCGCCGCCTGTCATCAGCGCAGTGCCTCCTGGATCAGAATCTGACGGGTCGGAGGTGTGTGCGTTGGTAAACTCGGCGCCGCCTTGTACAAGCTTGGCAATCTCAGAGTTGGGATGGTTGCTTACATACCAATCAATGTCAGATTGGTGCAGCCCATCCACAGAGATCAGCAGCACGTGCTTGACGTGGCTACTGCCGTCATGCGCATCAGAAGTTTGTGTTTCTGCCGCTATGACGGGGATTGCAAATCCGGTACTGCTCAATGTTAGTGATGCTATAAGAAGTCCAACAATTGTTGTTGTTAGAATTTTTGTCATTGTACAGCAGGATAACAATTTGTCAATATCTCAATTTCGTAATTAGATCTTGTTGTACTACTTTGAATACATACATTGGAAAAAATTTTCAAAGCCTATGCTGTTATCATTGATCGCACACACGATCAATGATACATAAGTATGATCATAAAAAATTGTCGCACTATAGAGGCAAATGTTATTTTATAGAATTTTAAAAATACGCCTAGCTTGATGCATGTAAATAGAAATATCATAAAAATAAAGACATCACCATAGATACATATCCTAACACTTCTAATTTGAAGAATCTTTAACACTAATGTTGGCTATATTATACCATGAAAAAATCACTTGTCATAGTACTTGTTATTTTAGCACTAGTTGGAGCAGGAGTTTTAATTGTACACTTGATTACAATTTTACAGGTACCACCAGAGCATATGCAATTGCATTGTCTGCAGCATGAAATGGAGTCAATTCCACACATGAAGTGGAATTGTTATTATTTTGCTCATTAATACTTGGAAACTTTATTTCTTGATTTTTTTATTTTTCCAAGCCTAGCCAGAAATGGCATCACGAATGACCTTTGCTACAGATTCCTTGTCCTCTACTTCAAAGATTATTTTCTTGTATTTTTCATTATTCAATGATACTGTAATACACTTGTCCGGATGATGCATCTCAAAGAATAACAGTCCATCACTTAGATACAATCCATCTTTTATTACACCTGGAAGATTTGTCCCTGCAACTTTGAGTTGCTGGAAAGGCTCCCATGGAACTTTATCAGTAGATACTGATACAACGTGTTCTAGCGGTATTGTTATGCTTCTTTTTAATGCTAAAATGGTATCAACTCCATGAATTTCAAATATGATATTTTTTCCTTCTATCGTTACAGTGCCTGACATACACCCGTATACCTATTGAACATATTATAATAGTCTATTTTCTTTTTTTATTTTAAACAATTACCATTTATCTAAAAAAGAATTATAATTTAGAAACGTCTCTTTCTATTTTTTGGCCTTCTTTATCAATGAAAAAGTAGCTATCATGGCCATCATTTTCAAAGTGCAATCTGAAACTTTCATCTAATTCTTCTAGTGTATCACCCCTAACTTGAAATGCACATACGATGCAGGTCCCTCTCATATCGCTAGTCATAGTACTTTATTATTTTATCATCTCTTATTATTAAATAAGATCTAGATTTTCAGTAATGATGGAAATATGCGGTTACAGACCAGCTGTGGAAGATCTTGTTGTACTTTGATGACATATTCAATTGGAAATTGACCCTTAATGTCTAACTTGTCTGCATATAGTAATTCTATAGCGGCACTGCTTTTTCCCATCTTTTTTTGGCAGTAGCACTAGCATAAATCCAGATTATAGAACCGTCACTATCAAGCAAAACCTTGTTTGATCTTTCCAAATATTTTAAAATTACATTTAGAACCGGTGGTCTCATGGTAACATCTAGTTTTTTTGTCAACTGTGCTTTTGAATCAAACTCCTTGTATTCCAAAAGAAGTTGTTCTACTTTTAGAATATTCTTAAGCGTTGGATTGTACTTGGATACGTTTTGAATGAAAACATTTCCAGAGTCTAGAATGCTATCTTTTGCAAACACTGAGTTTGGTTTCATCATACATTATTACACACTGGTTCCATATATGCATATATGTACATGCATTTAAGTACGTACATTAATGTACTAGTAACCAAAGCGCTTGTTATACTTTTCATGATCAAACAACTCCATGAAATAGGCCTTTTTCTCTCCATGAATTGCAGTTATTCCATAAATCAAGCGCCAATAACCTGGTAGATCCACCTTGTAGACCGCATTCACATCATGTTTTTTGAGATAATATTTCGGAATTTGATTCTGTTTTAGATGTATTCCTACAATTGTATCAGATTTCAAGCTGTGAATTGTCTCTTGGATTACCTTGTACAGAAGCCCATTTTTTGGAAGCGAATTGTAAATTGGCATAAAATCATAAGGATCTCCACCTGTTTCCAAGAATACCACAGGAAAGTAATTGTACTAGAATTAAAACTTGGTTTGTTTTTTTAGATTCTTCAACGATATAGCACATTTTTGTATTCCGTCACAAGTTTTCATTCCAAGTTGAAAATAATCACTGCACGTCAACGTAGACCATGATGAAATTACTTTACAATAACATGCATTGATTCAAGTAGTTTTTCTGCCTTGAGCTCTTCTTGTACCATTACAGATTTTTCCTGCAACGGGTCCTGCCTGTTGTTCTGGACTGGTATGTACACATAATCATGGTCTGTCAAAACAGGTCCAGCAGGCTTTTTCTGCAGGTTGAATATAGTATCCCCAATTATCTCTCCACCCTTGAATGTCTCCACCATCACTAGCTTGTCAACTCCCTTGTCGTATATCCAGTACACATCAACTGCCGGCCCAAGATCAGAGCCATCCTTTATCCTGTGTAAGATAGGTGGCATCTGGTATCCATCAGAGTCAAGCAGACTGACAAGGGTATGATAATCCCCATACTGGTCAGTCGGAACTTGCTTGACTGGAACGGGTGCATTGGGGTCAACTATAATGATTGCACCATTTATTGGAAGATCAACTGATGCAAGCTTGTCATCCCACATTCTCATCAGTATTGACGAGTCAGACATGGTCTTTTGTGGCGTGAATTTTATCGATACATATGCAAAGTTGTCATCATGGTGTTCGCTTACGGCAATGTCTGAGAAGAATTTTTCCCCATCACTGATTTTCATGCCGTCATGCTTGTCCCATGAAATAAAAGTGTCCGAGTTTGCAACACTTGCATCCCCCTTGAAATGAATGTACATGCCAACATGTGATACAGTAGAGCCTCCCCGCTCATCGTATATCTTGAACGTGAAATTGTCTTGCTGTCCAATTTTTAATACCTGCTGCGGAATGGTGACACCCCACTTTGTTATATCAAATGATTTTCCATTGAGGTTGACTCCGCCTGCAAAGTGGTGATAGTAATCATTTCCAAGGCTTGGCGGGTGGTGTATTGTAACATCATTTCCTGCCGGATCTGATCCTGCTATAGGATCAGAGATTACAGATACGGTGTCATCCCCATTATTTGAGACAAATATCTCTCCCTTGGCAGAGTCATATGCATCACCAAAGGGTGATGCGCCGACAGAGATGGTGGAAACTACAGTATTGGTGACATCGTTAATAACAGATACCGTATTGCCGCCACTATTTGCTACAAATATTTCTCCCTTGTCAATATCATATGCCAAACCGTCAGGATTTGTGCCAACTGGTATTGTAGCAACTACGGTATTGGTACCATCACCAATTACAGATACTGTATTACCGCCATTATTTGCCACAAATATTTCAGATTTGGCAGAGTCGTATGCAACACCAAAGGGAGATGAGCCGACAGATATGGTGGAAACTACAGTATTGGTGACATCGTTAATAACAGATACTGTACCTGCGCCACTATTTGCTACAAATATTTCTCCCTTTACAGAATCATATGCAACACCACGAGGGTTTGTGCCAACTGGTATGGTTGCAACAACAGCATTTGTACCGTTGATTACAGATACTGTACCGTCTCCGCTATTTGCTACAAATATTTCTCCCTTGGCAGAGTCGTATGCAGCACCAAAGGGGGATGTGCCAACCGGTATGGTTGCAACAACAGCATTTGTGTTATGATTAATTACAGATACGGTATCATCAAAATTATTTGCCACAAATATCTCTCCTTTGGCAGAGTCGTATGCAATGCCAATAGGGTTTGTGCCAACTGATATGGTTGCAACAACAGCATTTGTACCATCATTAATCACAGATACTGTACCGCCACCATTATTTGCCACAAACATTTCTCCCTTGGCAGAATCATATGCAACAAAAGCAGGACCTGAATCAACAGGTACTGTTGCAACAACAGAGAGTGCATTTGCAGTGTGTACAAAAAATAAACAAGAGAGAGAAAACATTACAAAAATTTGAAGGTGAAATTTATTTCTTGAAATGTTCATCACTATGGAGTGTGATTCAAACAAGTTGCCGTCACTGCAACTGCTGCAGTACCTACCAAGTTTGTGTTGCTAAAAGTAACCTGCCAGCTATTGGGAGCTACAAACGTATTTGCAGTAACTATTACTTTGGTGGTCGCACCAGTATATCCACCCCCTATTGCCCAATCAGCTGTCAAGCCAGTACCAGGACAAATAGCAGTAACTGTCTGAGTGGTAGAAAATGGTATTGATGCAGTTGTGGTTACAGTATTAAAAGTAAGAAGTGTACCTGCAGGACCTTGTGGACCGGCTGGGCCTGTAGCTCCTGCTGGACCGATAGCACCTGTAGCACCAGTTGGACCTGCTGGACCTTGTGGACCTGCTGGACCGGTGAGACCTATGAGACCGGCAGATCCTGCTGGACCAGTAGCTCCGATTGGACCTGCTGGACCGATTGGACCGGCTGGGCCTGTAGCTCCTGCTGGACCGATAGCACCTGTAGCTCCAGTATCACCTTTCGGACCAGTAGCTCCGATTGGACCTGCGGGGCCTGTAGTTCCTGGTGGACCTGCTGGACCTGGAACGGTACTTGCTGGACCGGCTGGACCGATTGGACCGATAGCTCCTGCGGGACCGATAGCACCAGTGTCACCTTTTGGACCTGTAGCTCCGATTGGACCTGCTGGACCCACATCACCTGTAGCTCCGGTATCGCCTTTTGGACCTGCTGGGCCAATAGCTCCTGCTGGACCGATAGCTCCTGTAGCTCCGATTGGACCTGCTGGACCGATAGCTCCTGCTGGACCGATAGCTCCTGCTGGACCCACATCACCTGTAGCTCCGGTATCGCCTTTTGGACCTGCTGGGCCAATAGCTCCTGCTGGACCGATAGCACCAGTAGCTCCGATTGGACCTGGTGGACCTGCGGGGCCAATAGCTCCTGGTGGACCTGGAACGGTACTTGCTGGACCTGCTGGACCGATAGCTCCTGCGGGACCTACATCACCTGTAGCTCCAGTATCGCCTTTTGGTCCTGTAGCTCCGATTGGACCAATAGCTCCGGCAGCTCCTGCTGGACCTGTAGCTCCAGTGTCACCTTTTGGACCCGATGGACCTGCTGGACCGGTAACTCCTATTGGGCCTGCTGGACCGATAGCTCCTGCTGGACCCACATCACCTGTAGCTCCGGTATCGCCTTTTGGACCTGCTGGGCCAATAGCTCCTGCTGGACCGGTAGCACCAGTGTCACCTTTTGGTCCTGTAGCTCCGATTGGACCTGCTGGACCCACATCACCTGTAGCTCCGGTATCGCCTTTTGGACCTGCTGGGCCAATAGCTCCTGCTGGACCGATAGCTCCTGTAGCTCCGATTGGACCTGCTGGACC
>JABDBR010000021.1:20390-21420 GCA_013288545.1 Nitrososphaerota archaeon
TCACCTGTAGCTCCGGTATCGCCTTTTGGACCTGCTGGGCCAATAGCTCCTGCTGGACCGATAGCTCCTGTAGCTCCGATTGGACCTGCTGGACCTGGAACGGTACTTGCTGGACCTGCTGGACCGATAGATCCGGTAGCACCAGTGTCACCTTTTGGACCTGTAGCTCCGATTGGACCTGGTGGACCCACATCACCTGTAGCTCCGGTATCACCTTTTGGTCCGGCTGGACCTGCTGGACCGATAGATCCGGTAGCTCCGATTGGACCTGGTGGACCGATAGATCCGGTAGCTCCGATTGGACCTGGTGGACCGATAGATCCTGCGGGGCCAATAGATCCTGCTGGACCTGTAGCTCCAGTGTCACCTTTTGGACCTGTAGCTCCGATTGGACCTGGTGGACCGATAGATCCTGCGGGGCCAATAGATCCTGCTGGACCTGTAGCTCCAGTGTCACCTTTTGGACCTGTAGCTCCGATTGGACCTGGTGGACCGATAGATCCTGCGGGGCCAATAGATCCTGCTGGACCTGTAGCTCCAGTGTCACCTTTTGGACCTGTAGCTCCAGTTGGACCTGGTGGACCTGCGGGGCCAATAGCTCCTGCTGGACCGATAGCACCTGTAGCTCCAGTTGGACCTGGTGGACCTGCGGGGCCAATAGCTCCTGCTGGACCGGCTGGACCTGGAACGGTACTTGCTGGACCGGCTGGACCAGCTGGACCAGTAGCCCCTGGAGGACCTGCTGGACCGGTGGCTCCAATTGGACCGGCTGGGCCTGCAGGACCTGTAGCTCCAGTTGGACCGGACGGACCTGCGGGACCTGGTCCACTGATCAGATCACCTTCCACTTTCCAAGTATACGTATCAATTTTCAAATAAGATGTGAAAGTAGAAGTTTTAACATCAATGTACAAGTCACCCGTGTTGCCTAATTTTGCAGACGGTGGACCATTACCAATGAGAATATTACGCCCATCATCTGTTGATGTATAACTTGTTGATGTATAATCTGCTGCTGCAAAATGTGCTG
>JABDBR010000022.1 GCA_013288545.1 Nitrososphaerota archaeon
AAGTTGTGGGAATTACAGTCCACAAGGGATTGCACAAGGACCACTTTCTGTCACGTGACTATATTGACAGATTCACTGAGGAATCAGTTCTGTTATCTTCTGCACCAATACGAGTCGACTCCCAAGTAGTTGATATCGACGGACGCAAGATTGGAAAGATCAAAAGACTGCACATGTCAGTTGATACAAACGAGTTGGAATCAATCGAACTGTCTACTGGCCTTTCAGGATCTAGAATCTTCCGCACTTCGGAAATCTGGGGCGTTGGTGACAAGGTAATTCTCAGACAAACAAAAGACGAATACAAAAATCCATAAAATCCTTTTTTCATCTTTTTTATTTTATGATTATTTAATAGCAATTTATAGCAGATTGATTTTCTGGTATTTGTTGTATGCCGTAGAAACTGACAAGTTGTCCAAGATTTATCACAGTGGTCTTAAGGCAGTTGATGAAGTATCAATTAAACTTGAAAACGGAGAGATCTTTGGTTTTCTGGGCCCAAACGGCGCAGGAAAAAGTACTACCATAATGATTTTGACTACGTTACTAAAGCCAACATCCGGAAAAGCGTTTGTTGGTGGATTTGATGTTACAACCCAGGCAAAAAAGGTCAGGCAAAATATTGGATACGTTCAACAGGATTCTACCGTTGATGAGTACCTAACAGGCAGGGAAAACCTCGAGCTGCAAGCTAGACTCAACCATATCCCAAAGGAAATCAGAACAAAACGAATAGATGAAATTCTTGGGATTATAGAATTATCTGACAGGCAAAACGAGGCAGCTGTCACATACTCTGGAGGCATGAGAAAAAGGCTTGACATTGGCGGAGGCCTGCTTAACATGCCCAAGGTCTTGTTCTTGGACGAGCCTACACTGGGCCTTGACATACAAACAAGATACAAAATCTGGGAATATATAAAAAAAATTCATGACGAGTTTGAGATGTCAATCTTTCTTACCACACATTACATGGAAGAAGCAGACAAGCTCTGCAACAACATATCAATAATTGATAATGGAAAAATCAAGATAACAGATTCCCCAAAGGAGTTGAAAAATGCATTGGGAAATGAAATCGTAATCTTTGAAATAAATTCTGAAACAAAACTGGAAAGTCTAGTCTCTGAAATAAAAAATCTTGCCACCGTAAAAGATGTCTCCACAGATGGTCCCATTGTTACGGTATTTACAACAAGCGGAGATCAGCTGATACCGCATATTTTCCAGCAGGCAAGCAATCTTGAAATAAAAATAGAAAACATCTCTCTTACAAAACCAACACTTGATGATGTGTTCTTGTCCCACACCGGTCGTGAGCTACGAGAAGATGACAGCAAATATGACAAGAAAAAGATGCGTGAACGAATGAGGAGAATCAGGGCATGACAATGTTACTGGACACATATACAATTTTCTGGAGGGAGATGAAAAGATACAAAAAATCTCGAAGCGGAATTTTAATACGACTAATCCAGCCTGCAATATGGATTATAGTCATGGGAAATACATTTGCAAGCACAAGACCATTGATCCAGTCTGTAGGCTTTAGCGGCTCTTACATTGAATTTATGGCACCAGGTGTGATTATGCTTACTGCAATTTTTACAAGTATCTTTGGAGGAGTCAATACTTTGTGGGACAGACGATATGGTTTTATGAACAAGGCTCTAGTCTCGCCGGTATCACGGTCATCTATTGCACTAGGTAAGATGCTTGCAATATCTATAATTTCTACACTACAATCAAGCTTGATTCTAGGAATCGCACTTGCATTGGGTGTGCACATCTCAAACTTGCTTGTAATATTTCCAATTTTATTGACAGTTACTATATTCTCGCTAGGATTTTCTGGAATCTCTGTAATTGTAGCTGCCACCTCAAAATCACAAGAGACCTTTTGGGGTGTAATCAATTTTCTTGGAATGCCTCTGTTTATGCTCAGTCCGGCACTCTTCCCGCTTGAGCTCTTGCCGTCTTGGCTTGCATTTGTTGCAAGGCTAAACCCTGTCACATATGCTGTACTACTCATCAGGCAAATGATGACCGGTACCGTCCAGATTGTATCAATTGCTGCTGAACTTGCTGTAATAGGCGGCTTTGTTGTGGCCATGGTGGCTATTGCAAGCTATGTATTCACACGTGAAGTCAACAAGCCATTCTAATTTACCAGAATTGACCAAAGTTGTAATAATTCCTCACTTAGGAGATCTTTTTAGTATCTTGCAATCTGTTCGTGTTGAAGACCTACCCAGTCCTAATTGGGATTTTTGTACTTGTACTGTCAAGTATGTTTGTCGATTATTCTTGGGCTACCTCTAGCCCCTCATTTTCTGCCCAATGGGGTACATACGGACTACAAAACACTGGCCAGTTTGCATTTCCACAAGGGGTATCAATTGACTCATCAGGAAACGTATACGTCACTGATCTTGGAAACCGTAGAGTCGAAAAATTTGATAACAATGGAAACTTTCTCTTTACTTTTGGAACAAAAGGTACCGGAGATGGCCAGTTCAATGCTCCTGTGGGTATAGCAGTTACTAGTAATTCTATTTACGTTGTTGACAATGCAAGAAATGATATTCAAAAATTTGACAGCACTGGTAAATTTGTAACAAAGTGGGGTGGACAAGGAGCCAACACTGGCCAATTTCTACTTCCACAAGGTGTTACAGTGGATCCAAGTGGAGATGTGTATGTTGTTGATACCGGAAATAGCAGAATTGAAAAATTTGACAGTACTGGAAAGTTTTTGCTCACTATAGGACAGAGTGGACTAGGTGATGGCCAATTTTTGTCTCCGCGCGCAATTGTAGCAGACTCGCAAGGAAGTATCTATGTAGCTGATTCTGGAGGAAACAAGATAGAAAAATTCACCCAGGATGGAGTCTTCTTGAAAACTTTTGATGCATCAACTGGCGCTAATCTCCAGACTCCTCTTGGAATGTCTGTAGATAATTCTGGAAATATCTTTGTGGCAGACAGTGGAAGCAACAGAATTGTAGAGCTAGACACTAATGGTCACCCGGTTACATCTTGGGGAAGCCAAGGCACTGGCGCTGATTTCTTTGATAATCCAAGAGCTACTGCTGTAGATTCCAATGGAAATGTCTTTGTTGTAGATTCTAACAATAATAGAATTCAAAAATTTGTATCTGCTGCACCAATAATTGCATCACCAACACAGACTGCTAACAAGACTGTAACTACCCCAACACAACAGGTTACAGTTACACAAAATACTACGCAAGCTAATACTGTTAAAATCACAGCACCTAACGACCACACTCCTCCGTCAATTACTGCTCCTTCAGATATGACAATAGAGGCAACCGGAGTCTTGACACCAGTATCAATTGGCCAAGCCACTGGAACCGATGACAGCGGTATAGCTTCTATTACAAGTAATGCTCCTCCAAAATTCCCGCTAGGAATTACCATGATTACCTGGACTGCAATTGACAACGGCGGCAATGTGGCAAAAGCTGTTCAAAAGATAACCGTAGTGGATACAACACCGCCAGTACTTACTGCACCACAGCCAGTAACTATCGAGGCAAAGACTCCTGATCACAATTCTATAGATATTGGACTACCATCTGTAAATGACGCAGTTGGTGTCGAGTCTGTCACTAATGACGCTCCTCCATACTTTTCAATTGGCAAGACTACGGTAACCTGGAAGGCAATAGATGCTTCAGGAAATGCTGCAACTGCAACACAGGTTGTGACAGTACAGGATACAACTGCACCTACCATTCACGCTCCATCTGATATAACACAAGAATCAACCAGCCCAACTGCAAATGTTGTAAACCTCGGAAATGCAACTGTCACAGATAATGGAATAATAAAATCAGTTGCTAATGATGCTCCAGCTACATTTCCACTAGGCAAGACAACAGTAACCTGGACTGCTACCGACCAATCCCAAAATTCAGCATCTGCAAAACAAGTTGTAAATATCATTGATACTACTGCTCCAAAGATTACACCGCCTTCTACTGTTACTTTTGAAGCCACATCCATTAACCAAAATGTTGTACCGCTTGGAAATGCAACTGTCACAGATAATGGAATAATAAAATCAGTTACAAACAATGCAACACAATTCTTTGCACTAGGCAAAACTACAATACTATGGATTGCAACTGACGCATCTGGCAACAAGGCAAATGCAACACAGATAGTTGATGTAGTTCACACAACTCCACCAAAATTAACTGTACCAGCTAATGTCACCTTTGAAGCCACATCACTCAAGGACAATGTAGTGCCAATCGGTAATGCAACTGCTACTGATATTCAACAGGTTACGATAACAAACAACGCATCAAAGACATTCCTACTAGGAAAGAGTACCATACTATGGATTGCAAAGGATCTCTCTGGAAATACATCTAATGGAACCCAAACTGTAGATGTAGTGGATACAACAGCACCAAAGATTACTCCACCAACAAATGTCATTGCAGAAGCAACATCACTAAACAACAATACAGTTCCATTGAGCAACCCGTCAGTAACTGATCTTCAACCAGTTACTATAACAAACAATGCACCAAAACAATTCCCATTAGGATCAACAACTGTTACTTGGAATGTTGTAGATGCATCTGGCAATAAAGCAAATGCAACTCAAACTGTTACTGTCAAAGATACAACTGCTCCAAAAATTACTGCTCCTGCTAATCTCAAAATAAAGGCAACATCTCTTGCAGACAATACTGTTCCATTGGTCAATGCAACAACTTCTGATAATGTTGCTGTAGTTTCACTTACAAACAACGCATCAAAGACATTCCCATTAGGAAAGAGTACAGTTCTCTGGGTAGCAACAGATGAAGCCGGAAACAAGGCAAATGCAACCCAGATAGTTGACATAGAAAATACCACTCCTCCAAAATTAACAGTCCCAGCAGGTATCACATTCGAGGCTACATCACTTGACAATAATACAATACCATTAGGTAATGCAACTGCAACTGATATTGAACAAGTCACAATTACAAATGATGCTCCAAAGCAATTCCCATTAGGAAAGAGTACAATACTATGGATTGCAACTGATGCATCAGGCAACAAGGCAAATGCAACACAGATAGTTGATGTAGTTCACACAACTCCCCCAAAATTAACTGTACCAGCTAATATCACATTCGAAGCTACATCGCTCAAAGACAATACAGTACCAATTGGCAACGCAACTGCAACTGACATTCAACAGGTTACAATAACAAACAACGCATCAAAGACATTCCCACTAGGAAAGAGTACAATACTATGGATTGCAAAGGATCTCTCTGGAAATACATCTAATGGTACACAAACAGTAGATGTAACTCATACCATTCCACCAAGATTGACAGTACCACCAAGTATTACTTTTGAGGCCACTTCATTGAATAACAATACCGTTCCACTAGGAACTCCAACTGTCTTTGACATTGAGCAAGTTACAATCACAAATGATGCTCCAAAACAATTCCCAATTGGATTGACAACCATAACCTGGACTGTCAAGGATGCATCTGGCAACACATCTAATGCTACTCAAACTGTTTTGGTAAGAAACACAGCCCCTCCACATCTAACCATTCCAGCTAATGTCACCTTTGAAGCTACATCACTCAAGGACAATGTAGTGCCAATCGGTAATGCAACTGCTACAGATATTCAACAGGTTACAATTACATCCAACGCATCAAAGACTTTCCCACTAGGAAAGAGTACAATATTGTGGATTGCAAAGGATCTCTCTGGAAATACATCTAATGGTACCCAGACTGTAGATGTAGTTGATACCACCGCACCAAAGGTAACAGCACCTTCTGCAGTTAATGTAATAGCGGAATCAATTTCTGGTAATGTAGTGCCAATCGGTAATGCAACTGCAACAGATGATGTAAAGTTGATCTCACTTACAAACAATGCACCACAAACATTCCCATTAGGCAAGACCACCGTTCTCTGGGTAGCAACAGATGAAGCCGGAAATAAGGCAAATGCAACTCAAATAATTGACGTAGAAAATACCACTCCTCCAAAATTAACAGTCCCAGCAGGTATCACATTCGAGGCTACATCACTTGACAATAATACGATACCATTAGGCAATGCAACTGCTACTGACATTGAACAAGTTACTATAACCAACAACGCACCAAAGCAATTCCCACTAGGTAAAACAACAGTATTGTGGATTGCAACTGATGCATCAGGCAACAAGGCAAATGCCACTCAAACAATAGATGTAGTTCATACCACATCGCCAAAGCTTACAGTTCCAGCTAATGTCACCTTTGATGCCACTTCACTTGACAATAATACAATCTCACTAGCAAAGCCTGTAGTAACTGACATTGAACAAGTTACTATAACAAACAATGCTCCTCCAGCATTCCCATTAGGTAAGACAACCGTGTTGTGGACAGTAACTGATGCATCTGGCAACAAGGCAAATGCAACCCAGATAGTTGATGTGAAAAATACAGCCCCTCCACATCTAACCATTCCAGCTAATGTCACATTCGAAGCCACATCACTCAAGGACAATGTAGTGCCAATCGGTAATGCAACTGCTACTGATATTCAACAGGTTACAATAACAAACAACGCATCAAAGACTTTCCCACTAGGAAAGAGTACCATACTATGGATTGCAAAGGATCTCTCTGGAAATACATCTAATGGAACTCAGATAATTGATGTAGTTGATACCACAGCACCAAAGGTAACTGCACCACATGATGTCATAGTAAACGCCACAAGTTCTACGGGTACTCTAGTGAACATTGGAAATGTAACATCTAGTGATAATGTACATGTAGAATCAATTACAAACGATGCTCCGACATCATTCCAATTTGGAAATACAACTGTAACCTGGACAGTAAAAGATGAAGCAGGAAACACTGCAACTGCAACACAGGTGATCCAGGTTGTTGATAGATCACCACCACAGTTGACAATTCCTAAGGATGTAATCACAGATGCAACTGCATTTGAAACACCACTTGTGATAGGAGAAGCAAATGGAACAGGAATAATTGACACATCACCCAAGATTGCAAGTAACTCTACTGGAGTATTCCATATTGGTAAGACTGTAATCCAATGGATTGCAACTGACAAGTTTGGAAATGAAAAGACACTAGACCAAACAGTTACTGTACTTGCATGTGGAAAACCATCTTCTGATTATAATCTAGTAATGGGTACAAACGGAACCGAGTCACTAACAGGTTCTGCGGTACCCAACTTGATAATAGGACTAGAGGGCAACGACATAATTCACGAGGGTCCATCTGGTGACTGTGTGATTGCAGGCAATGGAGACAATATCATCTATGCAGGCAATGGAACCAACACCATTTACGCAGGCAATGGAGACAACATCATCAAGGGCGGCAGCGGTAACATGCAAGTCACTGTTGGTACTGGCAGCAACATCATCCAAGGTGGAAGTGGACAGAACACATGTAGCCTTGGAAGTCCAGCAAAAGACACTGTTGTAAACTGTGCAGCAAAGCTTCACTAGGTTTCTAAAAAATCCTATTTTTCATATAGGTTATAATTACAATTCCTTTATTTTCTATGTAAATGGCAAGCTCCAAGGACCTGTTTACACGTGCCAAAAAAATCATCCCGTCAGGCATAAACAGTCCTGTGCGATATTACACTCCATATCCATTCTTTGTAAAAAAAGCCAAGGGTAGTGTGATGTGGGATGTGGATGGGAAAAATTACATTGATTATTGCAATGCATACGGCGCATTACTTCTTGGACACAGGCGAAAAGAAATAATCGCTGACGTCAATAAACAAATGAGCAAGGGAACACTTTACTGCGCTCCAACAGAAATCGAGGTAAATCTTTCTGAATTGATACATGGAAACTTTCCTTCCATGGAAAAGATACGTCTTGTCAATACTGGCAGCGAGGCTACAATGACTGCAATTAGATTGGCAAGAGGTTTCACCAAAAAGAAAAAAATAATAAAATTTGAAGGATGCTATCACGGTGCACACGATTATGTTTTGGTAAAGGCAGGTTCCGGTGCTGCACACATTGGCATGTCAGTCTCTGAAGGAAGTTTGGATGAAGTATCTCAAAACACCCTAGTTGTTCAGTATAACAACTCTGAGGAATTACAATCTTTATTGGAAAAAGAAGATGACATTGCAGCAGTAATTGTGGAACCAGTTCTTGCAAACATGGGTCTGGTATTGCCAGAAAAGAATTTTCTCAGTGAGATGAGAAAAATGACTCTGGAAAAAAACATTGCACTAATTTTCGATGAGGTAGTAACAGGATTTAGAATGTCTCCAGGCGGCGCTCAAAAATATTATTCCATAAAGCCTGATATCACTACGCTTGGAAAAGCACTAGGAAACGGTTTTCCAATTGCAGCAGTTGGAGGAAAAAAAGAGATCATGGACATGTTGTCCCCTGAAGGCAAGGTCTATCAAGCAAGTACATATGCTGGAAATCCAATATCTGTCTCTGCTGGAGTCTCTTCTGTTAGAACCATGAATAAACTCGGGTCAAAATTATATCCAAGGCTTGAAAAGAACTGTGCCAAACTAGTCTCTGCAATACGTGATTTGGCATCTGACATGAAAATTCCGCACCAGATAAATTCAATCTCATCAATGTTTCAGATATTTTTTACAGATGAGCCTGTTGTAAATTATTCCTCTGCAAAAAAATCAGACATGGTAAAATTTAAAAAATTATTTGAAGCGCTGCTCAAAAATGAAGTATTTATTGCGCCATCACAATTTGAGACAGTCTTTCTGTCATATGCACATTCTAAAGATGATATCAAAGAAACAATTTCTGCTTATGAAAAAGCACTGCGAGCTGTAAAACAATGAAGTATATCATTGGAACAAGGGGTAGCCTGCTTTCACTTACCCAGACAAACTGGGTGGTAACAGAAATAAAAAACAAATCGCCCCAAACAGAATTTGATATTGTTACCATCAAGACTCAGGGTGACACTGATGCCAGACCGCTGTTTACAATAAACCAAAAGGGAATATTTGAAAAAGAGATCGACAGAGCAGTTGCAGAAAAAAAAGTTGATTTTGCAGTGCACAGCCTAAAAGACATACCTGCAGATCTTCCAGATGATCTTGTACTTGCATGTGTCCCAAAAAGAGAAGAAGCAAATGATGTCTTCATATCACGTGACGGCAGTACACTGGACACAATAAAAAAGGGGTCACTTGTTGGGACCAGTAGCTTGAGAAGGGCTGTACAAATTACGCGAGTTAGACCAGATCTTACAGTAAAGCCAATTCGTGGCAACATTGAAACCAGAATAAGAAAGGTCCACGATGGAGAGTTTGATGCAGTGGTCTTGGCACAAGCAGGAATCTCAAGATTGGGCCTTGATGTAAAATTTCAGAGATTATCTATGGATACATTTCCACCGTCTCCAGGACAAGGTGCGCTCGGTATCGTATCAAGAAGAGATAACTTTTCCCTAATTGAGCTGCTCAAAAAAATTGAAGACCCAGAGGCACGTAATGCCGTAGAGGCTGAAAGGTCACTTTCCATGTTTGTTGATTCTGGGTGTAGATTCCCAGTTGGCGCATTTGCTCACAGGGATAATGACCGACTAAAATTAAAAGTAATAGTATATTCAATTGATGGGAGCAAATCTATAATGGTGGAAAAAGATTCGGAGACAAGTATGGCAAATGATCTTGGTAAACAAGTTGCAGCAGAACTCAAGGAGCGAGGAATTGCAGATATCGCAAAGGACTGGAGAGAAAAGGTAGAGGAATGGAATAGCAAATGACAGGCAAAGTTTTCATTGTTGGTGCGGGCCCCGGTGATCCCAAACTCATCACGCTAAAGGCTGTTGAATCTATCAAATCCGCAGATATAGTTCTCTATGATAGATTAGTAAGTAAAAAAATAGTTGCCATGATTCCAAAAAGGGCAGAAAAAATGTATGTCGGCAGAGATGTCGGTGATGATTACAAGCATCAAGATACTACAAATGACATGATGGTAAAATTTGCGAAAAAAAATAAAACTGTTGTTCGACTAAAGGGAGGAGATCCTTTCATCTTTGGAAGGGGTGGTGAAGAAGCAGAGTTTCTGCGAGCACACAAGGTACAATACGAAATAATTCCTGGCATCACATCTGGCATTGGCTCTGCAGAATATTCAGGAATTCCTCTTACACACAGAGAATATGCATCATCTGTGGTATTTGTAACAGGTCACGAGGATGCCAAGAAAAAAGAGGGAGTGGTTGACTGGAAGAGACTTGCAAAGGCAGTAGATACTATCGTAATCATGATGGGCCTCTCAAGACTTGACATTATATCAAAAAAATTAATCAGTGGAGGGTTGAGCAAGAATACGCCAGTTGCCGTGATTCAAAACGGAACAACTGATGAACACAGGATGATAAAGGGAACGTTATCCAACATATCAAAAAAAGTCATTGCGGCCAAGATCAAGCCTCCGTCTATAGTTATAGTGGGTAAAGTCGTGAATCTTTCTGATAAGATAGGGTGGAGATGATATGATGAAAGGAAAAGTTGTAGCAATTACCAGATCAAAAGAAGATTCAGAAGAGTTTACTAGATTGGTATCTAGTGCAAAAGCCAAAGCGATATCATTGCCAACAATTGAACTTGTCAGCAAGGGCAAAGAGATGGTAGATGAATTCCTTGATGCCGTAAAGAAAGATGATCCCGATTATTCTGTTTTTATGAGTTCAAAGGCAGTCAAGCTCTTGTTTGAGACTGCAAAAAAGATTTCAAAGTATGAAAAACTCCAGCTCGCTGTTGCAAATACGATAGTAATTGCAGTGGGTCCAAAAACAAAGACTGCACTTGAATCAGAAGGTATCCGGGTGTCACATGTCCCAGAAAGGTTCTCATCAGTTGGAGTGGGTGAGGTCTTTACGCTTCTTAACGCAGAAGGAAAAAAAGTAATCGTTCCACGAAGTGGTGCATCAACTCCGTTTCTTGCCCAGTTGCTAAAAAAAATAGGCCTCAAAGTAAAGGAGGTCTATCTGTATGATGTAAAATCGTCTAGTGCTTTATCGTACTGGACAGAGTTCAAGAAACTTTTCTCACAAAATAAAGTGGATGGAATCATATTCACAAGCGCTTCATCTGTTAGAGCATTTTTTGATATCATGTCATCTGACGTAGATAAAAAAACCCTGAAGAATCATCTGGAACAAACCACGTCTATTGCCATAGGTCCTTTTACTGCCGATGAACTCAAAAAATTTGGAGTAAAGCCACTCACAGCAGATGTACATACAGTACAAGGCGCAGTGGATGCCATAAAAAATTACTTTGACACGTAAGCAATTTTAATAATGGATGGATAACCAGAAATGATAGAAAACAACTTGAGCTCAATACCAAATGAAATCTTGACTAGGACACGTTCCCTTTCTATTGTAATTCCTACATATAATGAATCAAAAAATATTGTAAAAATACTGGACTCGCTTCGTGCTGCACTAACACGAGAAATGAATGCAGAAATTATTGTAGTTGATGACAATTCTCCAGATGGTACCAGTCAGACTGTAGAAGAGTATGCAAAAAGTTCTGCAAATTCCGGGTATTCAATCCAGATAATCCGTCGTGAAAATAAACGAGGCCTAAGCTCTGCCATTGTAACTGGTATAGAGCGTGCCAAGGGCGATGCTGTTGTTGTAATGGACAGTGACATGTCTCATCCGCCTCAAACCATACCACAGATGGTCGAAGAACTGCAAAGCTCTGACTGTGATATAGTCGTGGCATCAAGATATGTCAAGGGCGGGGGTGTCACAGGATGGCCATTTAAAAGAAAACTTATCAGTAAAGGTGCAACCAAAATTGCACAGCATGGGCTTGGAATAAAGATCAAAGATCCAATGTCTGGATTTTTTGCATTCAAGCGCCACATTGTAAATAATATAAAATTTGATGCAATTGGCTACAAGATATTGCTTGAAATCCTTGTTAAAGCCAGAGGGGCCAAAGTCAAGGAGATACCATATACTTTCATCAATCGTACAACAGGTTCAAGCAAGCTTGACTTTTCAGTAGGAGTTGGCTATCTCCAATCAATCTGGAAATTATATCGGTATGGCAAGTCTGTAAAATCAACTGAGAGACGCACATCAGTTCACTTCTTGTCAAAGGCTGGAAGATTCTATACAGTTGGTGCATCAGGTTTACTTGTAAACTATTTTGTATCTTTCATGTTCGGGGCTGTGCTCTCTAATCTCTGGTACATCTATGCTACAATGATCGGAATTGTATTTTCAATGAGCTCCAACTTTATCCTAAATAAAATTTGGACATTTGAAGACCGAACCTTTGAGCCAAGACGAACTCTCATGCAGTATGGATTGTTCCTTGGGTTCAGTGGAATTGGTGCAGTATTCCAACTGTTGATGGTGTATGGACTAGTTGAGCTAAGACACTTGAATTATTCAATTGCATTATTTCTGGCAGTTGCAATTGCATCAGTAGGGAACTTTCTTCTAAACAAGAAATGGACTTTCCAAGAAAAAGTTTGGAGCTAAATTTCTCATTCTAAATTCTTAGAATGTGTTTTCTTAGCTGGACCTAATTGTTTTTGTGAAATTTTTTTGTGTTTGATCTCATTTAGCTTGGCCTACTCCGCTGTACATGTGTGAAGCAGGGTGTAACTTTTTTATAACATAACGGGGTTATGTGATGTATGACTTCTGAGAATCTCAATATGGATTACAGCAAGTACGATTTCAAAGACTCTACTGAGATGTATGTATACACCAGTAAAAAGGGTCTGTCAAGAGAAGTAGTCGAAGAGATCAGCAGAATGAAGGACGAACCACAATGGATGCTTGATTTCAGACTTCGTTCATATGACATCTTTATGAAAAAACCAATGCCAAATTGGGGAGGCTCTCTTAGTCAAATCGATTTTAACAATATTTACTATTATGCAAAAGCTTCTGAAAAAACAGAAAAGGATTGGGATAATGTTCCAGCTGAAGTCAAGGCAACATTTGACAAACTAGGAATTCCTGAAGCAGAAAAGAAATTCTTGGCAGGTGTAGGTGCACAATACGAATCAGAAGTTGTATATCACAGTCTAAGAAAAGATCTTGCAGAACAAGGTGTACTATTTTTGGACACTGACACTGCTCTAAAAGAACATCCTGAAGTATTCAAGAAATATTTTGGTAAAGTAATTCCACCGGAGGATAACAAATTTGCAGCACTTAACAGCGCTGTGTGGAGTGGAGGATCATTCATCTATGTTCCAAAAGGAGTGAAGGTTGATCTACCATTGCAAGCATACTTTAGAATCAACAAAGAAAACATTGGTCAGTTTGAAAGAACATTAATCATTGCAGATGAGGGTGCCGAAGTACATTATATCGAAGGATGTACAGCACCAGTGTATTCATCAGAATCTTTGCACTCTGCAGTTGTAGAATTGATTGCAATGAAGGGTGCAAAATTAAGATACACAACCATACAAAATTGGAGTAATGATGTGTATAATCTAGTTACAAAAAGAGCATATGCATACGAAGGTGCACGTGTAGAATGGATTGACGGAAACATTGGAAGCAAACTAACAATGAAGTATCCTGGAATTTATCTAATGGGACCACGCGCACATGGAGAAACACTTTCTATTGCATTTGCTGGCAAGAACCAACATCAAGACACTGGCGCAAAAATGGTTCACCTTGCTCCAAATACAACATCACGAACAACATCAAAATCAGTTAGCAAAAGTAATGGTAGAACAACATACAGAGGTCTTTTACATGTTGCAAAAGGCGCAACTGATGTCAAAGCATCCGTTAGATGTGATGCTTTGCTGTTAGATGACATATCAAAGACTGACACTTATCCATACATGGAGATAAACCAAGAAGATGCTACAGTAACACACGAAGCAACTGTAGGCAAAATCGGTGACGAACAAATCTTTTATCTAATGACAAGAGGATTTACCGAGGAAGAAGCATTAACACTTATCGTAAACGGATTCATTGAACCATTTACAAAAGAGCTCCCAATGGAATATGCAGTAGAGCTCAACAGACTAATTAAAATGGAAATGGACGGCTCAGTCGGCTAAGCGCCGATTGTATCAATTTGTGATGTAAAATGTCATCTTTTGTTCTCTCTAAACTTGACTCTAACCACATTGAAGAGATCTCTGAGGCAAATAATGATCCGGTATGGTTAAGAGAATATAGAAAGAACGCATTTGTAATTTATCAACAACTTCCTCCAGAGGTATCTCCTCTGTATAACAAGTACAGCGATGCAAACAAGATGGACCCTGATCAGATAACATTCTCTCTGAGCTCTGACAGTACAATTCCAGAATTTGTAAAAGACAGATTATCAGAAATTGGTGACAACCCTAGTATCGTTCAGATTGGCACAAATATTCACAAAATAAACATTCCATCTGATTTACAATCAAAAGGTCTTGTGATATGTTCCATTCAAGATGCGATTAAAAATCACGCTGACAAGATAAAAAAATCATTTGATCAGACAGATTCAAAGAGAGACAAGTACATTGCACTAAACAACGCATTCTTTAATTCTGGAATTTTTATCTACATTCCAAGAAATCTTATTTTGGAAAAACCAATTCATGTGGTATCATCGCTTTCACTAGACCAAACTTCTACCATATCACGAAATGTTCTAGTGGTAGAGGAGAGCAGCAAGGCCTCAATCGTTCAAGAGATCTATGCACCCCAGGCAACAAAACAACAGGCATATCTTGAGCTGCTAGATGTCTCAATTAGTCCCAACAGCCAATTTGACCTAGTTACATTGCAGGCAATGGATGAGACTGCAGTCAACTTTTCTTCTAGAGTGGCAAGAATAGAGCGCGATGGAAGAATGAATTGGTATCTTGGATTGTTTGGTTCCCATCTTTCGCGATACAAGGTGGATAATTTCCTTAATGGTCAGGGTGCAACAGCACAAGACACCGAGGTAGTCTTTGGAAACAAGAACCAGTCATACGATCTTGCTTCAAATCTGATTCATAATGCACCATCTACAATTGGCAGAGTTTTGGAAAAATCTGTTCTCAAGGATACTGCAAAATCACTCTTCAAGGGAATGATACGAATTGAAAAAGATGCACACCATGCAGAATCCTATCTTTCAGGACATTCCATATTACTAGACAAGGGAGCAAAATCAGATTCTATTCCAGGACTAGAGATATTCACAAATGATGTCAAGGCAACCCACTCTGCATCAGTTGCACAGATGGATGAAGAACAAATATTCTATCTTGCAACAAGATGCTTGAGCAAATCTGATGCACAGAAAATAATTGTAGAGGGATTCCTAGAACCACTCTCAAGAAAAATGTCATACCAAGTTCGTGCATGGATAAGTTATCTAATAGATTCCAAGTGGGCAGGACGTAATCTTACTATCAAGACAGATGAACAACTAAAAGCTATGCTTGAAGTTGAAGAAACAAGATATCGTGAGACTGACACATTTGAAAGTCATTACAAATACAGGTGATATCTTGTCCAAATGGGTTAATGTTTGCAAATCAAGTGATCTAAAAAAAGGCGAGATGCTTGACTATGATCATGAAGACAAAAAAATATTGCTTGCAAACCTCAATGGCAAAGTCTATGCAACAGACAGAATTTGTACTCATGCAGATGCTGATCTCTCAACTGGCATACTAACAGAAGATGGTGTCACATGTCCATTACATCTATCCACTTTTAATCTCAAGACTGGAGCACCAGAGAATCTCCCAGCTGAAACATCACTGAAAATCTACAATGTTAAAATAGAACAAAACGAGATCTACATTGAGGTAGACTGATTTGCAAACAAGTTTCATAAATATTGAAAGTATAAGAAACGATTTTCCAATTCTAAAACGTAAAGTACACAAGGACAAACCACTTGTTTATCTTGACAATGCAGCCACTACACAAAAGCCAATCCAGGTAATAGAGGCAATCAGTAACTATTACCTGACTTACAATTCTAACATTCACAGGGCAGTCCACGAGCTTGCTGAAGAGGCAACACTTGCATATGAAACCACAAGAGACAAGATAGCAAAATTCATCAACGCAAAAAACCGCGAAGAGGTTGTCTTTGTAAGGGGTACAACTGAAGCAATCAATCTTGTTGCTTATGCATGGGGACGACAAAACATCAACAAAGACGATATCATCGTAACTACAGAATACGAGCATCACAGCAATATTGTTCCATGGCAACTTTTATCTAAAGAAAAAGGCGCAAAACTAGAATACATTGGTGTAGATGACAACGGTGAGCTAATCCTTGATCATCTGGACAAGTATCTCCAGACAGGAAAAGTAAAGCTTGTAGCATTTAGCCAAATGTCAAATGTTTTAGGAACAATAACTGATTCTGAAGAAATTGTCAAGAGGTGCAAAAAATATGGAGCGCGTGTGCTAATCGATGGAGCACAATCTGTCCCACATCTCAAAGTAGACCTGCAAAAACTTGACTGTGACTTTTTTGCCTTTTCTGCACATAAGATGCTTGGCCCTACTGGAGTTGGAGTTCTCTGGGCAAGAAAAGAACTGCTCCAGGATATGGTTCCATTCAATGGCGGAGGAGACATGATACGTGAAGTTCACAAGTATGAAACTACATGGAACGATCTCCCATACAAGTTTGAGGCTGGAACTCCAAACATTGCAGACGTTATTGGATTTGCAGCAGCGCTTGATTATCTTGATAAAATAGGAATGGACAAAGTGCGAGAGCATGAGATGGAATTAACAAAATATGCACTAGACAAACTTTCCCAAATGAAGGGAATCGTACTGTACGGTCCAAAAGATGTATCCAAAAGAGGCGGTGTCATATCTTTTAATTTGGGAGACATTCATCCACACGACCTTGCTACTATAATTGATGAAGATGGAATTGCTATTCGCTCTGGACATCACTGTGCACAAGTATTGATGGAAAGATTAGATGTATCTGCAACATCCCGCGCAAGCTTTTATATCTATAATACAAAAGAAGAGGTAGATGTTTTTGTCAAGTCTCTTAACAGGGCAAAGGAGTTGTTCAAGTTATGAGTAGCGCAGATATTTACAGAGAAATAATTCTTGATTATTACAGAAATCCTAGAAACTATGGAAAGATAACAGATCCTGATATTTCACAGAGGGACAGCAATCCATTATGTGGAGACGAACTTGAGATGCACATTAACATAAAAGATGATAAAGTTGCAGACGTAAAGTTCACTGGTAAGGGATGTGCCATAAGCCAGGCAAGTGCATCAATGCTTACTGAATTAATCATGGGCAAGGATTTTGAATATGTGAAAAAGCTTGCAAAGGAAGATATTTTGGATAATTTGGGATTGCAAAACCTGGGACCTGCCAGGATAAAATGTGCACTGCTTTCATTCAAGGTCCTAAAGACTGGCATCTACTCGTATCTTGTTGACAAGCTAAAAGATACTGCATCTGCAGATAAGATGAAAGAAGAAGTTTCAGGTATTTACTAAATTGTCCATCTCAGTGGCGTTACCCCTCCAGATAAGAAAAATTATTTTTGAAAAGTTTAACGATGCAAACCTGAGATTTACAAATGATGAAATCTTTGAGATGCTAAAAAGTAATGGCCTTGACAGTTCTGTTACAATTGATGATGTGGAACAATACTTTAACCAGTTGCGCGATGCCGGGCTCATCAGACAGATTGCACAGAACTTTACCACAAACTATTACAAACTCTTTGACACTGTAGAGAAAATAAAATGCAATTCATGCAACCAAGAAGTTTATCTGGGCAAAATGGAACCAAGAGTCTGTCCAAACTCTGAATGCAAGGCAACTATTTAGAACGATATCTTGTAGCTGCTTCTTCCAAGGCTTGAATCATTGGTAACTTCATACCTGTCAGATACAACACCAATGCACCGCCTGCAGTGCTGATGTGGTTTATCTTTTCGGCAAGGCCGTATCTTTTCAATGCAGCAGTAAGGTGTCCGCCGCTTACAATTGTAGTTGCAAATGAATTTGCCACTCCCTTGAGCAGGGATTCTGTTCCAAACTTGAAGTTCTCATTTTCAAAAAATCCTGCAGGGCCGCTCATGAATACGGTTCCTGCACTCTGGATTGATTTTAGGTAATATTCAACTGATTTTGGTCCCAGATCAAATATCTGATCACCTTTTACAAGTTCCCGAACATCCATCTCTTCACGTTTTCCATTTCTCTCAACTGCGATATCAACTGGAACTGAAAATACGTCTGGATACTCTCCAATCAATGCATGTGCCTTGGATACAACTTCTTCCTCTCTTTTGATTCCAAGTGGGAACTTGATTCTCCCTTGCGCTCTAAGAAACACATTGGCAATTACTCCTGTGAGAAGAACTTGGTCTGCCCGACCGTTTTGAATCAATTCCTTGATTGCCTCTAGCCTGTCAACTACCTTAGAGCCTCCAAGAACTACAACATGTGGTCCCTTGGCAACAGTCATGATTTCATCTAGCTTTCTGACCTCGCGCTCTACCAATTTTCCTGCACATGCCGGTAAGACATGTGCAAAACCAATTATTGATGGATGTGATCTGTGTGAGCTTGGAAATGAATCCAATACACAAATGTCAAATAATTTTGAAAGCCTTTGAACCATTATTGTTTTAGATGCATCAGAACCTATGAACTCGTAATTTTCTTCTGCACATAATCGTAAATTATCAAGCAGTATGATGTCGCCATCTTTCATGTTTTTAATTTCTCGTTGTGCATCAGAACCGATCACATCTTCAATATATTTTATTTTTTTACCAAGTATCTGCTCTAGTACCTTTGCATGTTTTTCCATGCTGGTATAGTCCTTGTTGCCCACTCTTCCTTGGTGTGAGCCAATCACTACTTTTGCACCAGCCAAATCCTTGAGGGATTCGGTAGATTCTCGAATCCTGCTTGTCTCGATTATGTCCAGTGTGACTGGATCTATGGGACAGTTCATGTCTACTCTAAGAAATACAGTCTTGCCTTTTGTATCAAAATCACTGATTGTTAATATTTTCAATATCGTTCCTATTTCTTATGTAGTTAAAATCTTTTAGTAACATTCTTCGATCCGATTCTCTTATGGTTTTCTATTCAAAATCCAAGATAGTAAACTAGATAAAAATAAAAAAACTCACTAGGAATTATTTATACGCTAGCCAGAATTGCTAGTTGAGCCAGTCTTTGTATTGCATGCTGCTAGTGCATTATAGTATGTAGCCTGATCGCCATACATGGTTTGGTAATATGCTGCCCATGCTTGACCGGTACTATTCCACATGGCCTCTCGTATACTCTCAATGCCAGAATCTCTTGCTGCTGCTGCGCTCCATATGGCATGAGCCCTCTCAGATGCTGCTTGGTATAGACTAGTAGAGTATTGGGAATATGCTGCACCAACACTAGTGGCGTATTGGGTCCTGTCAGATGCAATCTTGCTTGGATTGCCCTTGTCTGTTTGAAGTGCAGTCTTCAAGGTTGCCTGTGCTGCTGCTACTGTATTTTTTGTAGCTGTGAGGTTAGCCTGTTGGCCATTCTTGTATGCAGTCTCTGCAGCTTGTGCTGCTTGTTGATAAGTGGTTTTGGCTTGTTGCTCTGCAGTTTGGTCGGTTTGTTTTGCCTGTTGTATTACAGAGTCTCGTGTTGTCTTGGCACTCTGTAATGCTGTTTGATAAGTCTGTTTTGCAGCTGATGTGCAGCTGTTGGACTGGCCAGAAGTTGCAGTATTGTTAGAAGTCTGTGCAGAAGCATAATCTAGATGAGTTACAAAACTACATAGTAACACAAACATGGTTACTCCCACTGCAGTCTTGAGCCCAACTCTTGATTTGCTTTTCAGTTGGCATACTAGGATCCGTAGAATTATCACCTGGCATACCCATGTCAGTAAAATTATCTCCTGCAGTAGGATCAGGGTTTGCT
>JABDBR010000023.1 GCA_013288545.1 Nitrososphaerota archaeon
CTGATTCTAACTTGTCACACTAAAAAAAATATGTGAAAAATTCCGAGTTCCATATTCTGTCATAGGACGGGTAAAAGACGACAAACAAATGAAAGTAAACCTGAACAAAAATACAGTTGCAAATCTTCCAAGTCAGGTAGTTGCAAACGCACCGCTCCTTGACAGGCCCTCGTCTAAACCAAAATACATGCAAAATATTGAAAAAATAAAAAAACCAAAGATGCCACAGGATTTATCCAAGACACTTTTGAGGATGCTTTCAAATCCTAACATTGCAAGCAAACATTGGGTGTACACCCAGTATGACCATGAGGTAGGAATACGAACCGTAGTAAAACCAGGCAGTGATGGTTCTGTACTACGTCTTGATAACGGTAAATTCTTGGCTGCAAAAATTGACGGAAACTCCAAGCACTGCTACGTAAATCCACGAGATGGTGTTATTGGGTGCTTTGATGAGGCATGCAGAAATGTAATCTGTACTGGGGCAACACCGATTGGAATGGTCGACCACTTGCAGTTTGGAAATCCAGAAGATCCTGAAATATTCTGGACATTCAAAGAATCAGTCCAGGCAATTACAGATTATGCAAAATATTTCAAAATTCCATGTGTGGGAGGCAAGGTCAGTCTGTATAATGAAACTGATGAAGGCCCAATCAAGCCGACTCCTTTGATTGGAGTGCTGGGTCTAATTGAGAAAAAACCATTGATTCCACAAAAAATTGACAATGGAGATGTGATTATAATTCTTGGAGTAACAAAAGACGAGCTTGGCGGCTCTGAATATTATGAATATGTTCATGATATCGTTGGAGGAAAATGCCCTACAGTTGACATGAAACTATCCAAGAAAATACAGGATGCAGTATTGGATTTGATACAAAGTGGAGTGGTCAAAGTTACACACGACTGCTCCAAGGGAGGACTAGGTATTGCAGTATCAAAACTGTGCATCACAAATGATATTGGATGTGTCGTATCACTTGAGAAAATTCCTTCAGAGAAATTACACCATGACGAATTGTTGTTCTCTGAATCACATTCGCGATTCTTGCTTGTAATAAAACCTGGAGATGAAAAGAAAACCATGGCACTTCTTGAAACAAGAGCAATACCGCATGCACGTGCTGGCAAGTTTTCAGGCAAAGATATTGTATTTCAAGAAAAGACAAGCACTGTAATTAGAGTAAGGGTTGATAAAGCACAAGAAAAATGGTTAAACTCGTTGGGGGCACTGGTGACACATGGTTAAGGAAAACTGTGGAGTAGTTGGAATATTCAGTCTGGATGGCGTAAATGTCATCCCTATGGTAATTGATGCATTACGTGCACTCCAGCATAGGGGCCAAGAGGCATGGGGTGTAGCAGTACCAAAAAAACAACCCTTCAAGCAACTAGGAATGGTATCTTCTGCAGTCTCTGAATTTGACCGTGTAACACGCGAATACGAATCCCCCTCGGCAATAGGACATGTCAGATATTCTACCATGGGTAAAAGTAACCTAGAAAATGCCCAGCCGCTCAAAGTCAAGGATCTCTGCGTTGCACATAATGGTACCATATCAAACGTAGAAGAGCTTACAGGAATGGTTGGCGGGTGCACATTTACTCCTCAAAATGTAAGTGACACCCTGATTGCGGCACAAAGGCTTGTTTCGCTAATGGCCGAGAACGGAAAGCTTGGAAATGCACTTTCTATTTTAAAAAATGAAATGGTTGGCTCATTTTGTTTTACATTTGTATCTGACGATAATGCAGTCTATGCAGCACGTGATCCAAAAGGATTCCGGCCAATGGTACTAGGTTATAGAAAAGACAACAACACATACATCGTTGCATCTGAATCCTCTGCACTTTCTGCAGTTGGTGCCCAGCTTGTCAGAGACGTAAAACCCGGAGAGCTGCTAAAAATTAGTAACGCAGGACTAGAATCTGAAATGTTTTCACAAGAAAATAAACCAGCTCACTGTTCGTTTGAATTTACTTATTTTGCACATCCATCAAGTGTGATGGAAGGCTCTAACATTTACTTGGCAAGAAAAAGAATCGGACAATTTCTTGCCCGCAAGTTTGCAATAAAAGATGCAGACATTGTCATTCCGGTGCCCGACTCTGCAAGACCTGCAGCACTTGGATATGCACAAGAGCTTGGTGTGCCATTTGAAGAAGGGCTGCTAAAGGACAGATACAGCAGAAAAGGACCATTGCGCAGCTTCATTGAACCTCACCAGGCAGATAGAGTAGAGATTAACAGATGGATAATTCCAATCACACAGGTCATTTCAGGAAAACATGTTGTTGTTGTAGATGACAGTCTTGTTCGAGGTACAAGCTCAAAGGCAATCATCAAGGCTCTAAGAAGAGCAGGTGCAAAAAAAATAAGCATGGTGATTACATTTCCGCAAATTCAATACCCGTGCTATGCTGGAATTGACTTTCCATCACAAGATGAGCTTGTAACATACATGGGTGATGGAAAAAAATACTCTGAAGACGAGATTACCGAACGAGTACGACAACTAATTGGGGCTGACTTTCTTGGGTATAATGATGCCAAGAATCTTGCAGCGGCAGTTGGCATGGATCCTGATTCAATGTGCTTTACATGCTCTAGCGGCGATTATTCCACATTGGGAATAAAGCCTATGTTTAAAACCCGGGCCGAAATCAAGGGTGAATAATATGGAACTTGCGTTTGTACTGGTAAAAAGCAAAATGGGCCACGAAATGGATGTCATGAACGATATTTTAAAAATTGATGGCGTAAAAGAGGCAACAGGCACATTTGGCCAGTATGACATATTTGTCAAAGTCCAGGCAGAGACAAGACCAGAATTGGATAAAGTCATAACAAAAAAGATCCGCACGGTGTCAAACGTTCTTTCAACCACAACCTTGCCTGCAATTTCTGGCAAGAGTACAAAGTAAAAGTACCATTACGCACCTGACCACTTCACTATTTCTGAAATTGTATATCAGTTTAAATTCAAGCCTGTCCAATGACCGCCTGTTTGAAGTTTTTACGCTCAGGCAAGGTAAAAGACATCTACGAGCTTGCAGACGGGGACATTTTATTTCATTTCTCAGACAGGGTATCTGCATTTGACGTAAAATTTCCAACCCCTATTCCACGAAAGGGTGAGGTATTGTGCAGGTTTGCTGAATTTTGGTTTAAAAAATTGCCAATCAAAAATCACTATGTTAGAACCGAAGGCAAAGACAAGATTGTAGTAAAAAAGATGAACATGATTCCAATCGAGTGTGTGGTGCGAGGATACTTTTACGGTAGCCTGGTACAGAGATGGAAAGACGGCCAGGTAACATTGCCGGATGGTTCTATCACACAACTTGCGGCAAAACTACCAACGCCAATCTTTGATCCTACAACAAAATCTGAGACCCATGATATTGCAATATCAAAAAAGGATGCACTTGAAAGAAATCTTGTAAGCAAGAGCGAGTACGAGTGGCTGGAAAATACATCCCTTGAGATTTATCGCCAAATGTTCAAAGCTGCAGATGCTGCAGGATTTGTGTTGGCAGACTTGAAGCTAGAGTTTGGCAAGATAGGTGATGAAATTATACTTGGTGATTCAATTGGACCTGATGAATACCGCCTATGGCCAAAGGACTCTTACCGAGTGGGAAAGATTCAGGAAAGCTTTGACAAGCAACTGTTGCGTGATTGGCTTGCATCAAACGGATATCAAAAAAAGTTTGAAGATGATAGAAATGCAGGAAAAGAACCTGTTGCACCGCAATTGTCTGATATGTTGTGCAATGAATTGTCATCAAGGTACATCACTGCATACGAAAAGATAACTGGAATCAAGTTTTAACTCGAATTTTCAATTTAGTGCCATATTGTATTTACCAATCCTGTTGCCCATTTGACCCCCAGGGTTTCCAGATTTTTCCAGATTTTTTATTTTTTTGAAATTTTTGGTATTTTTTGTACCGGTATGATATTGATAATACTGGTACTAGATTGATGATATCGTTATTGATTTGATACTAGTGCTACCATTTCTGTTGGTATGCATCATATCGTATCATACCGCATCTAGAGAAATTGATGTGGGTTTACCAAACTTGGAGCATAAAAAAAAATTACGTATTGGACAAAAAAATATGATCTCTTGATCTTTTAGGAGAACTAGAAAATGAAAGTCATAAAATGTCTACATTGCTCCAAAAAGAAATCAAAATAAGCAAAATACTTAGCACAAACGCAGACCAAGCCAAAGCCCTTGATGATACTGCAAGAATAAAAATTCTACAAATATTGTACCACAAGCAACTTGCAACAGAACAAATTGTTGAAGAGCTCAGCAAGATGGGATACAAAAAAGCAACCACCACAATACGACATCATATCGATGTTCTAAAAAATGCCGGACTGATTGAAATTGTAAAAATGGAAGAAGTTAGGGGTGCCGTCATGAAATATTATGGAACATCTGTTCGAGTGATGGGAACAAAACTTCCAGCAAACTTTGAAGCAGACTTTTCAAAAACAATTGCAGACACTTCAGTCCGATTAGAAAAAGTGATAAAAAATATTGTTGAAAATGCAGGATCTAAAATAAAGAAAAAAAGTTCCAAGAATGCATCTTCTGAATCAAGTTACGAAGAGCACATCATGATGGAAATTGTCAACAGGGCAATGACCAAAGTGTTTGAAAACAACGTACCGTTGCTTGTGCAAAAATAAAATCACTTTACTTCTATTCTGAAAATTCCACGAGTCTTTGGATTTTGCAAAGCCTTGATAATTTGAGGAGGAATGGAATCTGATGCAGAATCGCATCCAATTGATAGTGTTCGAGGACATGTGAAATTACTTTTTCTAATCACAATATCATGTGGATTTTTCAAAGTAAGTTTCTCGCTACCATGACCTGTTATCTTGAATGTCAAGTCATCGACCAATATTGTGCAAGTTATAACTGATTGAGGTTTTTGCAACAATGTTTTCATTTCATCTGGAATTCCAAGACAACCACTTGATGCGCCTACACCTATGATGCAGTCTCCATTTACTGTAAGATCTGGATCAGTTGTTATCTCGATTGATTTTGGATGAAGTGATCTGACATTTTCATGACCCTGAAATGAGATCTCAAAACGCACAATTTCGAGTTGTATAAACTTAAATTAAACCTTCAAAGGATGAATTTTGAAATGCTACCAGCAGCTGCAGGTTATGATAGAGCAATTACAGTCTTTTCTCCTGATGGCAGACTTTACCAAGTAGAATACGCCATAGAGACAGTACGAAGAGGTACTCTTGCAATAGGCATCAAGAGCAAGGAAGGCATCATACTTGCAGTAGAAGAAAAACCAAGAAAATTACAAAATTCTGATATCACACAAAAAATATTTCAAGTAGACGATCACATTGGAGTCGCAGCAGCAGGCTACATTCCAGATGCAAGATCTCAAGTAGACAATGCAAGATTCTTTTCACAAAGTAACCGAATGATATACGACGAGCCAATCGAAGTAGAGGCAGTAGCAAAACACTTGGCAGACCAAGCACAGCAATATACACAATATGCAGGTGTAAGGCCATTTGGAGTTGCACTAATCATTGCAGGAATTGACAAAAGTGGCAGCACCATATACTTGACTGATCCAAGTGGAACATACATCTCATATGATGCAGTAGCAATTGGAGCAGGTGCAGATCAAGTCACAGAATTTCTAGAAAAGAATTACAAAAAGGACATGTCGGTAGAAGATGCCGCAGCCATGGCAATCGAGTCTATCTATCTTGTCAGTGAAGAAAAAGATGGAGTAAAACACATCAAGATGGCACAAATTCCAAGTGCGACAAAGCAATTGACAAGAACAAGTGAGAAAGACATCGAACAATTTGCAGTCAAGGCAAAAGATAACATCGCCAAGAGACCAAAGTAGCATCTCATATTTTATAGCGCTACAATATCAGGACATACATTGAAAATTTCAATAGCTATTCCGGACTCGTCATTATCTGAAGAGCCAACCCCTCTTGACAAGGCAATGAAGATATCTCAGATTGCAAGAGCGTGCTCGATATTTCGTGTAAATACAATTCACATCTACAAGGAATCCAGTGGATCAGACAGGGACAGATCGTTGCTTCGAAATCTTTTACGTTATCTTGAAACACCACAGTATCTACGCAAAATACTTTATCCAATCAGCGACGAGTTCCAGTTTGCAGGCAGTCTTAGTCCGCTCAAGATCCCATCACATGTCCAGACATCAGATCCAAAAAAGATCAAGGCAGGTGATGTCAGAGATGGAGTGGTGGTACAATACAAAGGAAAAAAATTTGTAAACGTTGGCTTTGAGCAACTGATCCCATTTTATAGCAAAGACGATGATGGAAAAAGAATCATAGTCAAATTCAAGGAAGGATATCCAGCTTTATCTGTAAAACAAATAGAAAAAGAAGAGATCTCACAGTATTGGGGCTATGATGTCAAGGAAATATCAAATCTTGGAACATTTCTTACCACCTGGGGCTCTGCAATCATACTTGCATCAAGAAAAGGCAAGCCCATACACAAGACACAAAAATATTTTGATGAGATCGCACGTGAACACGTCCTGATCGTCTTTGGCTCTCCAAAAAAAGGAGTCTATGAGATTCTAGGAAAAAATATCGGAAATATTCCACGATCTAGCATATTGAATTTCTTTTCAGACCAGGCAACAGAAACAGTCCGACTCGAAGAGGCCATCCTTGGCACTTTGTCAGTTCTGAACACGTTGACTCGAAACTAGTTTTAATGTGGGATCTTGGGTGGCAAGATAATTGGACAAAAAAACATTAGATAAAAAGAAATTTTTACTTTTTGCAATGATTGCAGGTGTTGCAGGGATTGTAATAGGAGGCATATTTACAATAACCAACCTAATGCATTTTTGGCACTAGATCTAATTTCAAAAATAAAACTTATCGTTGTCTAATTATAGACTTATAATGGGCTTTTCGACAATTTCGATTAACCATGGGTCATAGGAAGCATAGTCAACCAAGGAGGGGAAGCCTTGCATATTTGCCAAGAGGTAGAGCGAAGAGCATGGAAGCCAGAATACGAACTTGGCCTGATGTAAAAGCGGACCAACCAAAACTTCTCGGTTATGCCGGTTTCAAAGCTGCATGTATGCGTATAGCAAGTATTGACGATCGTGAAAAGACTCCGAACTTTGGAAAACAACTTGTCGGACTTGGCACAGTTGTAGTTACTCCGCCAATGTCAATAATTGGAATCAGGGGTTATTCTAGGGACAGATATGGAATTGATTCAACTTTTGATGTTTATGCTAAAGATTTACCAAAAGAGCTTTCAAGACTTTTCAAAACAAAACAAGATGAAAAAGGAATTGAAAAAGCAGAAAAATCTCTTTCTTACATTGATGAACTATTTGCAATTGCCGCAATTCTTCCACGCAAAGCAGGACTTGAACAAAAGAAACCGTATGTTTTTGAAGTTGCAGTAAAAGGCGGAGACATTGCAAAACAATTTGCATTCTTAAAAGATCTTATGGGAAAAGAAGTCAAGATAGATCAAGTATTCCAAAAAGGAGTTGAAGTTGATGTTGCAGCAATTACAAAAGGAAAAGGTATCGAAGGTCCAATCACAAGATGGGGTGTCAAGAAGAAACAACACAAGTCAAGAAAAAGTGTCAGAGCTCTTGGTACATTAGGTCCAATCAGTCCTGCAACAATCATGTACACTGTTCCAAGAGCAGGACAAAGAGGATTCCATCAAAGAACACAATACAACAGCAGAATTATGATTGTAAGCAATGCTGCAAATGAAGAATTAAAGATCAATCCAGCAGGTGGTTACAAACACTTTGGTCTAGTACAAGGTGATTACATTGTAATACGCGGTTCAATTCCAGGAACTTATCGAAGACTTGTAAAACTTCGTGCTCCTGTCAGACCAAAATTAGCAAAGGTTACACAACCAAAGATATTGGAGATAATGATTAACAAATGAAAGTTCCAGTATTTACAACAGCAGGTGCAAAAGATGGCGACATTGAATTGCCTCTAGTATTTTCAACTCCTGTTAGAAATGAATTGATTCACAAGGCATACATCCACTTGGAGTCTCACGCTTTCCAAAGACAGGGTAGATATCCAAACGCAGGTATGGATGTAGTTGCAGAATCAAATAGCCCACCAACAGGTCACCACCAAGCAAGAGTTGCAAGAATGGCAGGCGGTGGAGGTGGAAGACAAGGCCAAGCTGGTGGAGTTGCAATGACACGTAAAGGAAGACAGGCACATCCTCCAACATCAGAGCGAGTAATACACAAAATGTTAAACAAGAAAGAAAACCGTCTTGCTTTGTGTTCTGCATTGGCAGCAACAACATCTTCTACGTTGGTAAAACTCAGAGGTCACAAAGTAGACAAGATTGAATCATTTCCAGTTGTAGTATCAGATCAGATTGAATCAATACACAAATCAAAAGAACTAGCCAAGATTTTCGATGCATTGCACTTGTCACAAGATGTAGAAAGACTGAGAAGCAGACTAAAGGGTCGTTCTGGAAAACCTCTACTCAGAGGCAGAATGACAAAGGTAGGAAAAAGTGTCTTGCTTGTAGTAAAAGATTCCAAGAATATTTCCAAGGCAGCACATTCCCTTTTGGGAGTAGATGTGGTAGAAGCAAAAAATCTCAGTGTTCTTGACTTGGCTCCAGGTGCAAGACCTGTAAGATTGACAGTGTTTACAAAAGGCGCTATTGAAGAGATTTCAAAAATAAAATCACAGCATCTTGAAATTATGGTGACTACAAAATGAATATTGAAGAAGCAAACCACATCATTTTGAAACCGTACATTACTGAAAAGACATTTGCACTAGTTGAAAATCAAAGCAGAATTTGTTTCTTGGTAAGAGAAGAAGCTACAAAACCGAAGATCATTGAAGCAATAAAACTTCTCTACAAAGAAGATCCAATCGGACTAAACGTATGCAGAACAGTATATGGTAAAAAGGCATTTGTAAAATTCCAGACAGTTGAAAAAGCAAGAGACTTGGCTACAAAGATAGGAATGCTATAATATGGTCAAACTTGAATCAACTAAAGTAATGGTGAGCATAAATGGTTAAAGAATACAAGTATAGAGGATTAGCACTAGAAGAAATGCAAGCCCTTTCATTGGAAAAACTCTTTGAACTTTTGCCATCAAGAGCGCGACGATCACTTACAAGGGGTATCACCGATGGAAAACGAAAACTCTTGGAAGAAGTCAAGTCTGCCAAAGCAGGAAAAACAAGCGGACAAATTAAAACTCATCTAAGAGATGTCATAATTTTGCCTTATTTTACAGGATTGACAATTCATGTTTATTCAGGAAAAGAATTCTTACCCGTTGTAATCAGACAAGAGATGGTTGGACACTATCTCGGAGAATTTGTACGAACCAACAAGAGAGTCATTCACGGTGCACCTGGTGTAGGAGCATCAAGGTCTAGCTTGTACGTCCCATTAAAGTGATATATATGCATTTTAGCTACGCTTTCCAAAATTATGACAAGACAAGACACGTTCGTGCAGCATTAAGAGAAAAAACAATTTCACACAAACATGCAAGAGAAATTGCACATGCAATAAAGGGAAAATCTATCGAATCTGCAAGAAACTATTTGCAATCTGTTACTAGACTAGAACGCGCAGTTCCATTCAAGAGATATAACAATGAAGTAGGTCACAAGTCAGACACTGGTGTGATGGCTGGACGATATCCAGAAAAAGCAGCATCGGAATTTCTCAGACTACTTGATAATTTAGAATCAAATGCAGAATATCGTGGAATGGATCTTGACCGATTAAAAATAGTAAATGCTACAGTCCACAAGGGAAGAAAACTTGAACGATTCACCCCACGTGCAATGGGACGAGCATCACCTAAAGTAGATATTCTTACACACGTCGAGCTGGTCGCTCAGGAACTATAGACATGTCTTCAGTGAAAAATGTTATCAATGATAGTTACAAATTGATGCTCCTCAAAGATTACTTAAGAGAAGCAATCAAAG
The DNA here is from genome assembly GCA_013288545.1 of Nitrososphaerota archaeon. Taxonomy (GTDB): domain Archaea; phylum Thermoproteota; class Nitrososphaeria; order Nitrososphaerales; family Nitrosopumilaceae; genus Nitrosotalea. Next base: position 10,061 of record JABDBR010000023.1, read on the forward strand.
AAGCAGGTTTTTCAGAAGTTGATATTCAGAAAACTCCAACAGGAACCAGGGTCGGATTACATGTTACAAGACCTGGAATCGTAATTGGAAGAAAAGGAAGTGGAATTCGTGATCTTACTAAAGTTCTTGAAACAGACTTTGGACTAAAGAATCCGCAGATTTCAGTCATTGAAATAACAAAACCAGAACTTGAACCAAGTGTGATGTGCAATAGAATGTCACAACACCTTGCAAGAGGAACTGCATTCAGACGTGCAGTCATGTGGACCATGCAGACTATCATGGAGGCAGGTGCAATGGGTGTACAAATTACCACTTCAGGTAAACTAAGAGGTGACCGTTCTAGCTTTGAAAAACACAGCAAAGGTGTACTCCCAAGAGCAGGACACCAAGCAACCGTTATAGTTTCAGAAGATATCGTACACGTTCAAACAAAAATGGGTCTTATTGGAGTTCGAATCAGAATTGCACGAAAAGAGAGATTCATACCAGAATTTGAATTAAAAGTATTGAAGAAAGAGGCAAAGCCAAAAGTTGAGGAAATTCCACAAGAAATCGAAATTGTCGAAGAAGCACAAATTGATCCAACCAAACCACGAACTGAAAGTGAAGTAATCGCATTAGAAGAAAAATTAATTGAAACAGTGGAAACATTTGAAGAAGTGGAAGAGGAGCTCAAGTAATGGCCCGAATAAAGATGAAAACAGTTCGAGAATTCAATGAGACTGATCTTAAAGATAGACTTGGTCAGTTGCGTTCAGAATTGACAAAATTAAAGATTGAAGCATCAAAAGGAACATTAAGAAAAGATAGTGGAAAAGTAAAACCTCTTCGAAGAGATATCGCAAGAGTATTAACTAGACTAAATGAGATGAAAACCAAATGATTACAGTTGAAAATATCACACGTCATGAATTAATCGGACTTGAAACATCTATTGTACAATCTAGCAATTTGCAGGTAATCGGATTGCATGGAAAAATAATTGATGAAACTAAATCCATGTTTTCAATTGAAACTAGCACTGGTGTAAAACTAATGCCAAAGTCAAACTCTACATGGCAATTTACCATCAATGGCGCATCTGCTATTGTAGATGGAAAGACAATTGCAAAAAGATCTTATGAAAGAATGGGAGTAAAAGCATGACCAAAAATATAGGACTTCAAGTCAAGGCACCAAAAACCGAGTGTGACGATGATCTTTGTCCATTCCACGGAGTTCTAAGTATTAGGGGTAAACTAGTTCAAGGCAAAGTAGTCAGTGCAAAAGCACCAAAAACAGTTGTAGTACAGCAAGAATTTCCAAGATTAGATATAAAATACAAGAGATATGCACGTAGCCAAAGCAAATTGCATGCACACAGACCGCAGTGCATTGATGTAAAAGAAGGCGATATTGTTCTTACTGCTGAATGCAGACCAATTTCAAAGAGTGTCTCTTTTGTTGTAGTTGAGGTAGTATCCTAATGGGCGCAACAAAGAGTCGTGCAGTATCTGCAAAAGGAGTACAAGAATTCAGACCATATGTTACAAGAGCACTTCCACTTGGAGCTCAAGTAGTATGTGCAGACAACACAGGTGCAAAGATCTTAGAAATTGTGATGGTCCAAAAAACAAAGACCAGAGTTGCCCGTTATCCATCTGCAGCAGTTGGTGACTTTTGCAACGTTGTAGTAAAGAAAGGTCCTGGTGAACTAAGAGGACAAATATTTGGTGCGGTTATTGTTAGACAAAAATATGCCGTAAGAAGATTAAGCGGAGTACGAGTAACATTTGAAGACAACGCAGCAGTGCTTGTAACACCAGAAGGTGAAATCAAGGGCACTGAAATCAAGGGACCAGTAGCAGTAGAGGCAGCAGAAAAATATCCAAGAATTGCAAACTTGGCATCAATGGTGGTATAGAAGATGAAACCAACTACAATCCGAAAAAGAATGATGTATACTGCTTCGTCACACCTACTTAGCAAACAATTAGGTTCACATTTATCTAAAGATCTTAAAGACAAGTATCACTGCAAAAGCCTACGCGTAGTAGAAGGTGACAGCGTCAAGGTATTGCGTGGCGAATTCAAGGGAATTGAAGGAAAAGTTACCAATGTATCTACTGAAAAAAGAGGTATTGCAATAGAGGGCATCAAGCGTGAAAAACTCAAAGGCGGAAATGTCGACATTTACATTCATCCATCAAACGTAATCATCACTTCATTGAATCTTGAGGACAAGTGGAGACAAAGCAAACTAGAAGGACAAAAACCAAAGAAGGCTCCAAAAAGTGCTCCAGCTGAAACAAAAGAATCAAAACCAAAAGAGGCTAGCAAAGAAAAACCAAAAGAACAAAAAGAGGCTAGCAAAGAAAAACCAAAGGAAGTAAAAGCCGATGATAAAAAAGACAAATCTAAAACTGAAAAAAAGGGGACTAAGTAATGGTTAGCATTTCTGGCAGTAAAAAACTAAAAAGACAAATGGCTCCACTTTTCTGGGGAATTACAAGAAAAGACAAGAGGTTTGTAATTACAGTAAAGCCAGGTGGTCATAAAAAAGACGTATCAATTCCAACTGCAGTATTTATCAGAGACACACTAAAACTTGCAACTTCACTAAGAGAAGCAAAATCTGTAATCTATGGAGGAAAAGTCAAAGTGGATGGCGTTGTAAGAAACTCACTTCACCATGGAATAGGCTTGATGGATGTGGTAGAACTAGATGGAGTTCCTGATGTCTATAGACTTGTTCCAAAAGATTTGACTGTCTTAAAACCAATCAAGATCAACTCTTCTGAAAAATCAAAAAAATTACTCAAGGTAACTAAAAAGGTAACAATCACTGGCAAGAAAACTCAACTTGGATTCCATGACGGCAGAACACTAATTTCTGACACCAAAGTAAATGTGGGAGATACATGTGTAGTTGAAGTGCCAGGAACAAAAATTCTCGATGTTATACCTCTTGAAAAAGGAGTACAAGTTATGATTACTAGTGGAGTAAACGCAGGACGTATGGGTAAACTAATTGAACTAAAATCTGGAACATTCATCTTGCCAAAAAGAGCAGATGTTGACCTTGGTGAAAGACAGATTGAAATTCCAGCAAACTTGGTAATGGCAGTAGGAAAAGACAAACCTGTCATACAAATTCAGTGATAGATATGGCACAACAAACAGAATCCCCAATGAAGAAAATTTCAATTGCTAAAGTAGTTTTGAACATGGGTGTAGGTAAATCTGGTGAACCCATTGAAAAAGCAAAACGTGCACTAAAACACATTTCAGGTCAACAACCATCTCCAAGATTTGCAAAAGCCACTCAACGTGACTGGGGAGTACACAAGGGTGAACCAATAGGTGTTGCAGTTACAATAAGAAACGAGCCAGCAGTTGCTCTAATCAAGAGATTATTTGCAGCAAAGGGCAATCAAATGAAAGGATCATCATTTGATAACTTTGGAAATCTTTCATTTGGTATCAAAGAACATATCGATATTCCTGGAGTAAAATACGATCCACAAGATGGAATCTTGGGTCTTGATATTTCAATTTCACTTACAAGACCAGGTTTTAGTATTAGATTGAGAAGCAAACACAAGGCAAGTGTAGGACGAACTCATATCATTACTTCAGAAGAAGCAAAAGCATTTCTAACCCGTGAGTTTGGGATTCAGGTAGTATAGCATGAAGAATCGTGATTACAAGGTAACCGGAAGAACTGTCCATAAATTTGGAAAAGGTTCTAGATGGTGTAAAAGATGTGGCGACTATAATGCAGTAATTCAAAAATATGATTTAGATCTTTGCAGACGATGTTTCAGAGAAGTAGCAGACTCGCTAGGGTTTAGGAAGTTCAAGTGAGATAGATATGCCAGCAACTAATATTCTAGCAAACATGTTTGTAACACTATACAACACTGAGGCAAGAAGAAAAGGCGAGTGTGTCGTATTGCCTACATCAAGACTTGCAACTGACGTACTCAAGACACTCCAAAATCACAATTACATTGGCGAATTTGAGCACGTAGATGACAAAAAAGGCGGCAAGTTCAAGATTCAGCTATTAGCAAAAATTACAAAATGTGGTGCAATCACACCTAGATTCAAGGTGAAAAAAGATGGTTATGCTAAGTGGGAACAACAATATCTGCCATCATACTCACGTGGTATGTTGATTGTAACTACAAATCAGGGTGTAATGTCTCATCACGAAGCAATAAAGAGCGGCTTGGGAGGGCTATTGATAGGATTTGTCTACTAAAACAGTCGAAGTACACGAAGTAACAATACCAATTCCTGATGCTGTAAAGGCATCTGTAAGCCACAAGATATTGCATGTCCAGGGACCATTGGGAAAGACAAGAAAGACATTCAAAAAAATACCAGTAGACCTACAAGTTGAAGGAAAAAATGTCATACTAAAATCAGTTGGCATGCGTAAAAGAGATTATGCAATATTCAAAACTTCAGAATCTATAATCAATACTCTTTTCAAGGGTGTACAAAACGGCTACACTTTCAAAATGAAAATCGTATATGCACACTTTCCAATCACTGTAAAGGTAAAAGATGGTAATATTCACGTGGAAAACTTTCAAGGTGAACGTGCAGCACGAGTCTCAAGAATATTTGGTGATACCAAAGTAGTTCCAAAAGGTGATGATGTAATTATCACTGGACCTGTATTGACTGATGTATCACAGACTGCAGGAAGTCTACAACAAAATACCAAAGTCAAAAACAAAGATCACCGGGTCTTTCTTGATGGTCTTTATCTTTTTGAGAAACTCGACAAGATCGAAAAATAGATTCAGCAAAGAATAAATCCGCTTATCCTACGAACAAGTTTATTGCCGCCCTAGCTCAGCGTGGTAGAGCAGCTGGCTGTTAACCAGCGGGTCGCCAGTTCAAGTCTGGCGGGCGGCGCTTTAATATTTCTAAACTCGAATTCTGAAACATTAATTTTTGATTATCGCACTTCAATGATTAAAAACTTACAGGTTTCAGTATGTTGTATTTCTAAATTCGAGTTTGGAAACATTGTAATGCGATCACGCTTTGGTTTATTCTATTAGACAATATGGATCTAATACGGATCATATTATGATGATACATGCAGGAGGTCCGCATTGGCCAGAACAAGACGCGCAAATAGATATTGCGTGGATTGTGGGGGTAGATTAGTTTACTATCCTCGCCTTTCAAACCCAAAAGCTCCCAATGAATATAGGGTTCTGGTTTATGCTTGTCCAGACTGCACTAAAGATTTTGATAAACCAAAGATGTTCTCAATCAAACGAAATGTGGTAGATGAACCAATAGAAACAGTGGAGATAGAAATTGTTCAAGCAAGAGAAAAAATTCCAGAAATGGTACAGACATCTACTGTCTGACAAAATATCCCAATACGACTAGGAATTACTCTGAAAACTGTCTAGTCTTCTATACTCAAAAACTAGATGACATTATTGGAAAAATTGAAACCACAAATTGGAGGCAATGTATCTGCGAACCGCCTAACTGTTGCAGAGCATACTCTGTCTGATAATTGGAAATACTGTGCACTTGGAGAGCAGATGAAAAAAAGGCCAAGATCTTGATGGGGTAAGGGCTTGCCCCTGAAGCAGTAAAACTAGGATTTGATTTTGCTACTGCTGTCAAAAAAAGGGACAGTTCTGCAGCACTGGAAATAGAACAAATAGAAAGATTTTCTACAATATGGTACAATCAACAAAATTTCAAATGAATCCACACTAAGTTTTTTGGACATTTTTTGCCGACTTTTGGTCCAAGACCCCGGGGTTTGTACACTAAAACCATGCCACGTTTCTGAATTTTTCATGCCTATACCAGGTGATCATATTTTGTGGTATTTTTGAATCAGAAAATTTGGGCCAAAAAACCAGGGTTGAGCTTTTGCTCAGGGCCCAAAAAGAAAATGGAACTCTTACTAGGCAATGGGGGTGTTTTGACCCTTGGCGGTTATTAGCACGCTCAAGTGTTACACCCCCCCTAAAATTGGTCATTTTTGATAAAATCACAATATGCCTGGATAGTGGAAAATAACAGGGGGTTTAACTTTCGAGCATAAATTTAGAATTTTCCAAATTTTCAAAAAACGACCAATTTAGACCAATTATTGGACAAAAATTGGAGCGTGATTAGATTGGTTTGGTACCAATAGGGGGGTAGAAATAGACCAAAGATGCCATAAAGTGTTGGATATCATGGTTTTGTGTTACAAATGCTTTGAAGAAAAACACGATACCTGTATGGGTAAACAGGGCCTGTTTGTTTGCGAATGCCAACTTTGCAAGAAAGATTCAAAATCTATCAACAATGTCATGCCAGAATCTGTAAAGTATGTCGAGAAACACTAGATCCAACATTTGTCATATCTCAGTCAAGTTTGCATAGTTTTGTGATAAGTAATTATCGTGAGAGAGTCAGAAAAACCCTCACGATTCTAGGCCTGGTCAGTTATGGGTAGCCGAAAAACGATTTGTTACCATTATATCTTAAGTCTCCAGTGGAATTTTTTGGATATTTAGCTAATTCTTTTCAAACTTGGTATTTTGGTAAAATTATACATGTACAGTATGGTCATGTCTATAGTTACAGGACTGGCACAAAAATATCTGGCACAAATCACCGTTGATGTCTTTTTCTATCTTAGAAACTAGTTTGTCCATGGCAAGACCGTTTCTTGGACAATCAGTGGTGGGGCAAACCATATCATAGTCAAGTATGTGGTCAAGACAAAAGTATCCAAGTTTTGAAGAATAGATTCCTTCTTTACTGCAGAGGCCTTTTTCGCATTTTCTTTCCTTGTGCAAGAAACCTTTTGGGACTCTATTTGCACGTATGTCTGACTCGTCCATATTCTAGACTGGTAATATCCATAATTTAAGAATCATTGATTTCTGACTTGTCATGATCAATTCTTGGAATTACCACACTTTGCATTTTGAACGATTCTAAATCTTGGCATGGGATCAATGGCACCATCTTTTGCTGATTATTGCATAAATTCTGGTGGAATTTTAAACCAAAAGAAGAGATGTTTTTACCTTTATACTAATTAGGAAGGATGTTTCAAAATTCGAGTATGGAAAGATTTGAAATTAGCCTCACGGTCAACAAAAAACCAACTGATTCACAAATGCAAAAACTACAAGAGCATTTTGCAAAAATGCCGCTTGAAGAAATCATGTCAGGCCTGAATTTTGCAAAAAACCGGTGGACTGCAAAAGATGCCGGGGTGCTCAAAGTGGGAAGAAAGAGCATAATAAACAAGGAGATTCATTCTGTTACTTCAGAGCAAGCTCAATGGAGGCTAAAAAACTGGAAGATGATGATTGCAAATTACAGAAAACTAGGGTACAGCTATCCCACAATATCTAGAATCAAGAAACACTTTGTAGAATTGAGTAAAAAGCGCTCTAGATAGGTTCTGGCGCTTTTGTTGTAGAACCAAGTGTTGGAGGAAGATCCGGTAGGGATTGTCTTACGTGTCCTTCTAGGATTGATTGAGCCTCCTCTAGTATCTGGTTTGTCTCTGAGTTTGTAGTGTCTACGGTGAAATTGTTTTCTCCATTCACTGATGCTCCAGACATGATTTCTCCTAGTATGTTGGATAGGTCTGACATGGATGAATCTGCTGCTGGCATTAGACCGTTTAGGCCTGCACCTAGTCCCTTTATGATTGACATACAGGGGCTTAGTGTTACCACCACATCTCCAAGTTCTGATATTGTGTTTAATCTTAATTGAATCTGTTCCATGGCCAATTTTGCGCCTGTTACCATGTTGTTCATCTTTCTAATCTCGTATAATTCTGTGGCATAGGCATTAGAGTATGCCTTGTTGTGTAGTCTTACTGCTTCAACCACTTTTTTAAAGATAAAATCGTCTTTTTCTTTTAATTTCTTTGAAATAGAATCAAGTTTTATGATTTGTAACTGTAATTTCTTTTGTGCTTCATCAATCTTGGGCTTTAACGGTGCATCTGGCTTTACCTTGTCAATTACTCTCTGGGAGATGCTTTCTTTTTGTACATTCCATTTGTTTGTAAAGTTCATTTTATACTGTGTCTTGATTTGAAATGTTATTTTAAACAGCCATGTTCTTACTTGGTGTGTAACTGTAGTGACAGCAAGCTTGAGTTACACCAATACACTGCACAGGTTGATCTAATATGTTTCTAAATTCGAATTTAGAAACATAATATCCTGACTAGCCAAAGGTAAATGTGTAGATTTCAAAGCCTGGGTGGCCAATTATGGTAAGTGTGTGGTCACCTGCTTGTTTTGATGATATGATGTTGTACAGTCTATGTTCTGAGATGATAGCAGTGCTATTTTTGGTATCCTGGCCTGCATCATCACTTGCCACTGGTTTTCCGTCAAGCAGTAACTGTATTGTAGTATTTGGCCCTGATGCAACAATATGCACATCTTGGGCAGTATATGGCAAAACTATTTTTCCATTGTCTGATAATAACGTCATACTATCGTGTAGATTTTGCCACTGGCCCCCTAAATAGAAATGATCTTTTTGCAAATCAGATGGAATGGTATAGTTGACTGTTTTTTCTGGTTCAAACCCTTCTGTATTTCCAAAATAGTTTCTTCCATCTGCAAAGTCATAACCAAAATAAAGTTCTGGGGTTTCGTAAACTGAAAACTCGTGGGGTGCTAAATTGACAAGACTCTGATCTGCTGTTGCATTTAGTCCAAGTCTTTTTGCTCTTTGATCAAGTAGTTGCTGGATGACTTTTTCTGTCTGGTCATATTCTCCTTCACCAAAGTGCGTGTGTCGTATGTGTCCAAGATCATCTGTGATATATTCTGCAGGCCAGTATCTGTTTGAAAATGCATCCCAAGTTTTGTGATCACTGTCCATCACTATTGGATATGTCAAACCATATTTTTGCACCGCCATTTTTACATTGTTTGGATCTTTTTCAAACTCAAACTCTGGGGAGTGCACTCCGATTATCAACAAGCCCTTGTCTGCATATTTGTCATTCCATGCTTTAAGGTATGGAAACGTTCTGATGCAGTTTATGCAACTATATGTCCAAAAATCATACAATACTACCTTGTCTTTCATTTTTGCTTTTAGCTCTTCTGGTGTTGTATTGATGTAATC
>JABDBR010000024.1 GCA_013288545.1 Nitrososphaerota archaeon
AGATCTGGTTTCCATCAACTTTTAGCAGTATGTTTCCACCAGGGGCGTCAATGACTTTTTTTGGAATCTGATATTGTTGGTTTGTGGAACTGCCTTGTATCTTTGATGTGTCCATTGAAATTTTAATTGTTTTATCAACTGTAGATACAGAGACATCGCCATATTTTATCAGGTTTGTACCATTTGTCCTGATTTTTATCACATGATCAGGTGAACTGTCAAAAACTGGAATTGTACTCAACGCGCCAGCGTTTAGCATGAAATGCAATTGTATGGATACTGTATCATACTTGATGTTGACATCATACATTCCACCAAGAGAATCATCATTTAATACAAAATCATGAACAAACAAGTTGTTCAGTAAGGTTACCTGGCCCACATCGTAGACATTTCCCATGGGATTTCGTACAATTATTGTAACTGGATTGCTGTCTACTATTTTTTCAACAGACCCGCTGATTATCACCTTGTCTCCAGGCTGGTAGGAATCCTTGTTTGCAGCAGCTGTAATCCCAGAAGAACTGTCAGCATAAATTGGAAACACAAATGACGGTATGATAAAAAGCGCAACTAGAAAGAGTGCGTTTCTTGAACCAATCATCAAAAGTGTGTGGTAGTTCTATGATATTTAACTGTGATTTTATTTGATATGTGGAAAACAAGCACTAGATGTCAGAAAAAAGAGTCAAGGCCAGCCTTTGCCTTGGGTGTCTCTTGCTGTTCTAGAAACTTGTTCATTTTTTCACCCATGCCTTTTGCAGCTGTAACCTTGCGTTTGCCTATCCAGTAATATGTCTCATCAGTTGTATCTTTTGCAATCAAGACAACTAGTTTTCCAAAATCCTTTCGTCCGGTACGTCCTTTTCTCTGAACATATCGAATAGAGCTTGGGACATTGTCAAAAAACACCACTAGATTAACTTCGGAAATATCAAGACCTTCTTCTCCAACTCTTGTTGCAATTAGCACCTTGTATTCACCATCTTTGAATTTTTGTATGGTCTCAATCTGTTTTTTTTGCTTGAGGCCTGTCTCTCCTGCCTTTCCAATTAAAAATCCCGCAGGTATTCCAATCTCGTTTAGTTTCTGGTGTATTACATCAACTGAATCCCTATAGCTTGTAAAGACAAGTGCTTTACCAGAGATTCCATGCAAAACCTCTTGTAGTTTGTCTATCTTTGAATGCTCGATTCCCTTTGCTTGTGCTTGTTTTGCAAGCCTTACTGCTTTGCCAAAATTCATGTCATTTTCAAACAAGTCTCTGATGCCGACACCTTTCTTTTCCTGTGTTCTTTCGCAGAATCTAAGAAAAGATGTCACGCCGTGGGACTCGAATACATTTAGTGCGTGTATGAGCCGTATTGCAGTAAAAAGGGGCTTGGCAGCTCGTCTATTTTGTCGCAAGACAAATTCACGTACACGCAAAAGTTCAGACATTGACCTACTACCAGAAAGGTTCAGACCAAGTTTTTTGAGTTCCAGATATCTTGAATCGACTGTGGCTTTTATCAAGGCCTGTATCTCTTTCATCTCAGGTGAGAGTTCTACTGTTATCCACTGGGTTTCAGTCTGTTGTACATATGGACTTACATCTGGACTCTCTTCTGTTCTCTGGGCAATGCTTGCAATCTTTAGTATTTTTATCATCTCTTCTGCCTTTTGTTTTTCACTAGGTAGTGTGGCAGTCATGCCAATTATTCTAACAGGAATATTTGCAAAGCGCTCTGCAATTCCAGAATATGCATAATCTCCAACTGTTCGATGGGCTTCATCAAATATCACTAATGAAAACTGGTCGGGTGATACAATCTGTCTGTCAAGATCATTTTTTACAATTTCAGGTGTTGCACAAATTACACTATTTATCCAGAGTTTTTTTCTTTTTGCAAGAAGGTCTTCTCCTGTAACAAGTGCAACGTCGTCTATGAGTAAATTATTTTTTAAAAACTCGTAATGCTGATGAGCCAAAACTCGAGTTGGTGCTAAAAACAAGACTCCGCCTTTTCCACGCAACAAAAATTCTGCAATCACGTGTAATGCAACCGTAGTCTTGCCAAGCCCTGTTGGAAGTACTATCAAACAATTCTCAGATATTGCCTGCTTTGCCAAGTTGTCTTGATAATCCCTGTGCTCTATGCTTGATTTTTTGATGTACTTGTGTTCTACAAAGTTGTCGCTCAATAATCCATATTTGTCAATATCTGGGTAAAAAGCTTGTTTAGGATGGAGAGCTGAGCTCTACTTTCTTTTTGATTCACTTAAAAAATTTGTAATCTTATATTGAAGCGTGATACAGTTTCTAATGTGAACAAGCCATTTGACCGTCCTACATGGGATGAGTACTTTATGCTCCAGGCAGAACTTGCCAAGTTACGATCTAATTGTATAACAAGACAGGTTGGCGCAGTCATTGTACGAGAAAATAGACAGATTGCTACTGGGTATAACGGTACACCACCAGGTGTCAAAAACTGCTTTGAGGGAGGATGTAAAAGGTGCCAACTTCGAATGGAAGGCAAAGTTGCCTCAGGGGAAGGCTTGGATAGATGTCTGTGCAACCATGCAGAGGCAAATGCCATAATGCATTGCGCTATTCTAGGAGTAGGGTCGGGCACAAAAGATGCCGTACTGTATACCACATTTGTGACATGTCTTGAATGCAGCAAGATGGCAATCACGATAGGAATTAAAAAAATTGTATGCCTTGGAAGCTATCCTGAAACAGATTATGAATTGCTACATGAAGCGGGACTGCAGGTGGTGGTTCTTGACAGGAACAGGATAAATCACTGGATTAAAGTACTTCTTGAAGAACCAAATGCCAATCTGATACCCAAGTGATGATGTAAATGTCAAATGCAGTAGAAGAAGTAACAACCACTATGCCACCTGCACTACTGGTATCGGCAGCATATGATGGGCTAAAAAAATGCGCGGTATTGAAATTTTATGAACCAAAATCACAAACACTCAAACTTTGGTTTGACAATACGGGTCACAAGCCATACTGTTATTCAAAACTAGATCCTGAAGAACTAAAATTTTTATCAAGCAGAACTGATGTGCTAAAACTTGAAAGTGTAAAGCGACAAGACTTGATAAAAGACCGTATGATTGACGTGACAAAAATTACTGTAACAGACCCTCTTGCAATTGGTGGAACAATGACTGACAAGAGCATAAGAAACATCATGGATACGTGGGAGTCTGATATCAAATATTATGAAAATTATCTTTATGACAACGCGCTTATTGTTGGAAGGTATTATACAATAGATGATGGCAAGCTCAAGGAATACTCGTACTCGATACCTGACGAGGTCCAGCTTGCACTAAAGGGCCTGCTGTATGATAAAGTGACAAACATTGGAATGATTGATACAAAAGAATTCCAGACACACATTACCGAATGGGCAAATCTTCTCAACCAACCTGTGCCAAACATACGAAGAATTACTTTTGATATCGAGGTCGAGTCTGAGACAGGACGAATTCCAGATGCCAAAGTTGCCGATAAGAAAATCACGGCAATAGGATTTTGTGCAAGCGATGATTACAAGGCAGTCTTTGTACTAAAAAGAGCAGGACTACAAATGGGAACTGATGAGCTCCCAAAAGATGTCAAAGTAAGTTTCTATGATGAAGATAAAGAAGCAGACATGCTTCGAGATGCGTTCAAGGTTTTAGAAAACTATCCGTTTGTAATCACATTCAACGGCGATGAATTTGATATGCCTTTCATGTACAACCGGGCAGAAAGGCTAGGTGTTCCGCTAAAAGAAATTCCGTTGATAATGATGCGGGATTCTGCCACGCTCAAAAGAGGTGTGCACATTGACTTGTATAGAACATTTTCAAATCGTTCATTTCAAATCTATGCATTTTCCCACAAGTATAATGATTTTTCATTAAACAGCATCTGTGAGGGACTAATTGACGAATCAAAGACAGAGTACGAGGGAGAACTCGAAGATCTTTCGCTGTATGAGCTTGCAAACTATTGTTTCAATGATGCAAGAATCACGCAAAAGCTTACCGGTTTTAACAATGATCTTCTGATGAACCTGCTTGTAGTAATTACAAGAATTGGCCGCATGCCAATTGATGACATATCAAGAATGGGCGTATCACAATGGATTCGAAGTCTGTTTTATTACGAACACAGAAAACACAATTATCTAATTCCAAGACGTGATGAGCTTGACCTAAAATCTGGAGCAGCGTCAACTGAAGCTGTCATAAAAGACAAGAAATATCGCGGAGGTCTTGTGGTGGAACCAACAGAGGGAATTCACTTTAACGTTTCTGTAATGGACTTTGCAAGTCTGTATCCCAGCATAATCAAGGTAAGAAATCTCTCATATGAGACAGTACGATGCATCCATGATGAGTGCAAAGCCAATACCATACCTGGCACAACCCACTGGGTTTGTACCAGGAAGAACGGTCTTACAGCTACATTGATTGGCTCATTGAGGGATTTGCGTGTAAACTATTACAAGAGTTTGTCCAAAAATCCTAGTCTTTCGGCTGACCAAAAGCAATTGTATACCGTAGTAAGTCAAGCGCTCAAGGTCATTTTGAATGCAAGTTATGGTGTAATGGGTGCAGAAATATTTCCTTTGTATTGTTTGCCTGTTGCAGAGGCCACAACTGCGGTTGGACGGTATACTATATTGGAAACAATTGAAAAATGCAAATCAGTTGGAATTGAAGTATTGTACGGGGATACTGATTCGTTATTTTTGAAAGCGCCATCACAAGAGCAAGTACAAGGAGTAGTCGAGTGGGCAAAAACTGAATTTGGTGTAGACCTTGACTTGGATAAAGAATATCGTTATGTTGTATTTAGTACGAGAAAGAAAAACTATCTTGGCGTACAAAAAGACGGCAAGGTAGATGTCAAGGGACTGACAGGGAAAAAATCACACACTCCACCATTTATTAGAAATCTATTTTACGAAATACTGGAAATTTTGTCACATGTACAAAACGCGCAAGAGTTTACCCAGTCAAAGACAAAGATTGGTGAGATGATATCAGTATACGCCAAGAAACTAAAAGCAAGGCAGATTCCACTTGCAGATCTTGCATTTCATGTAATGATAAGCAAGGCACCATCAGAATATGTAAAAACAATCCCACAACACATTAGGGCGGCCAAACTATTGGAATCAATACGTGAAGTAAAAAAAGGAGACATCATCGATTACGTGAAAATAATCAACAAGCCAGGGGTAAAGCCTGTAGAGCTTGCAAGGCCTGACGAGGTTGACACTCCAAAATACATGGAATTCATGGAAAGTACGTTTGACCAGATCTTGTCTTCAATGGACCTTGATTTTGCAAGCCTGATTGGAGAGCCAAAGCAGACTGGACTAGACCAGTTCTTTTGGAAGTAGTGTATTCTGCGGATGTGTTTTGATCGCTTTTTTGGGCTAGCAAGGGACAGAACTGGCCTAAAAACCCAAAAATTGATCAAATGTTTACACATGCGTGTCAAGACTCACATCACTATAATTTATATGCAAAGTTGTAGAAATTACATATATGCGAAAAGATTCATGTAGAAATTGCGGTATAACTATGCAGGAATTTCAACGCTGTACCGTATGTAGTGAGGTAAACCAGTTTGTCTGTTCTCACTGCAGAAGGTCAAGCGATGAGCAGGTACACGTTGAATGCAATCCGATCGCAAGACAAGTCCTATACAATTAGCTCTGTTTTTCAGGCAAAAAACTCTAGTTCAAAGATTTTACTTGCGGTCAGATACACCAGCATTCCAACCACAAAGAAGTTTTTTGGAGACGTAATTTTTACCAACTCCAAAAAATTCTAATTTTTATTTATCGAAAAAATCAATATTTGAAATATTATTATATCACCACAAAATGATGAGCCTTACACAAATGAGTTTTCTTGATTTATACATGAATCGAAATCCGTTGATAACTAGTCCAAGTGAAGACGGCGAAGTATCTGCAATAGTTTATGGAATTCCGTTTGATTCGACCCATTCTTTTAGACCTGGAACAAGATTTGGTCCAGATGCGGTGCGACAAGCCTTTAACAATATAGAAATATTTTCAACAAGATTTAACGTAGATTTGGAAAGTGTCAACATAGAAGACCTTGGAAATACATACCATACCGTAGTTGCAACCGAGGTGCTTGACATGATTGGAAAAATAACCACAGAGCTTGCAGAAAGAAACAAGCAGATGATAATTCTTGGAGGCGAGCATTTGATAACATATGGAACATACATGGCATTTCCAAAAGAGACTGGCTATATCGTATTTGATGCACATTATGATTTGCGAGACGAGTATGCAGACATTAAGCTAAGCCATGCTGCATATCTTAGAAGAATAATAGAAAAGCGAGGTGCGGAAAATATTGTCCATGTTGGTGCAAGATCATTTGTAAAAGAGGAACTTGCATTCAAGACAGAGCACAAGGTAAATGTAGTTACAGACAAAGACATCCGAGAAGGCCGTGGTCCAAAGATGGTAAAGGACTTTATGTCAACTTTTGATAAAATCTATGTAAGCATTGACCTTGATGTTCTAGACCCAGCATTTGCACCAGGAGTTGGCAACCCAGAGGCCATGGGAATTACCTCACGTGAGTTATTTGACATGATATATGCGCTAGAAAATAATACAATAAGATGCATGGATATAGTTGAACTATGTCCTCCTTATGATAATGGTGCAACAGCATCCGTTGCAGCCAAGCTAATGTCCGAAGTCATTGCAATGAATCTATCCCGCAAGTAACTTAAGGCAGAAACAAGATACAAAATCGTGGAAGACAACATTTCAGAACTTGTCAAAAAAGGCTCAGAGTTGATAGTGGAAGGGGATTTTGAAAAAGCCCTGAGCTATTTTGAACAGGCAATCATTCTAAAACCAAATGATCCTGACTTGCTCAACAAAAAAAGGAGTCGCTCTGCGAGGCCTTGGAAGATATAATGAAGCAATAGAATGTTTCAACAAATCATTGCAGCTTGACCCAAGAGATCTGGACTCATCCTGATTATATCAGACCATTATCTGTGGTCTTTTTGCCACACTTCGGCCCATGTTTATTCGCATAAACGGTTTTCCTCTGGTTTCCTCTTGGATGCTTGAAATAAATTCATCAATTGTAAGATTTTGCGGATCCTTTGATTTTCTGTCCCGAATTGACAATGTTGTCGAGTTTGCTTCTTTTTCACCAATGACTATGATGTATCGTATCCATTCTGTCTCTGCATCCCTGATGCTTTTTCCTACACTTTCGTTTCTGTCATCCACATCTACACGGATGTTGTTTTCTGTGAGTTTGTCGGCAAGTTTTTCGCAATGATCCAAAAACTCTGGCTTTACTGGGATTAATCGTACCTGGGTTGGTGCAAGCCACAGTGGGAACATTGGTTTTCTTCCCTCTCTTTGGTCCTTTGCAGCTTTTTCCAACAGTGTGTATATCACCCTCTCAATTGCGCCACTTGGAGAGTTGTGCAATATGATTGGATTTTGAGACTTGTTTTCACTATCAGTAAAATCAATGTTATACCTTTTTCCATTTTCTACGTCAATTTGGTCAGTTGACAAAGCAGAGGCTTTTCCTAGATTGTCTACATAGTTAAATTCCCATTTTAGTACGAAATAGAAAAATCTCTCCTTCCACATCTCAACTAGTACCGGCTTGCCAAGTTTGGCTACAAGTTCCTCAATTAGTTCCTTGTTTTCATTGTAAAACTCTTCGGTAAATCTGATTGCCATTTCATAATCTGTATCATCAATACCTAGCCCTTTTATCACATCACGGGACAGGTCAAATCTTTTTCTGAATTCTTCTTTTGCCTGGTTCATGTCCATGCACATTGCATGACAATCCGGCATTGTAAAAGCACGCAATCTTCGAAGACCAACAAGTTCTCCTGATTGTTCCCTTCTGAAACTATATCTTGTGAGCTCGTACAATTTTAATGGCAAATTTTTGTATGACAGTTGGAAATCTTTTGCCATCAAGAACTGGCCAAAACATGCTGCAAATCTCAAGAACAGATGCTTTCCTTCAGAATCTATGCTGTATTGGCGTGCGGGAAATCTGTGGAAATAACTTTCCATGCTAGGATGATGTGAGTCATACATGATGGGGGTCTCAACTTCAAATCCACCATACTCCATCACCTTATCTGTTACGTATCGTTCAATTAGTGATTTCATGAGCCTGCCGTTTGGATAAAATCTCATATTGCCTGCATCTGATGCAGGTTCGTAATCTGCAATGGCTAACTTTTTCATTAGTTTTACATGTGGCGGGGGCTCGTCTACTGCTCTTTTTTTAGCTGCTTCATATTTTGCAAGTACTTCGAGGTTTTGATATTTTGCAAAATTGAATTTGTCAATCTCGTGCAGTTTGCCATCTGGAGTAAGTATGTGCCAAAATGACTGGATCTTGGATTCTGCTTTTAGTGCATTAGATGATGATTCTTTTTCTTCACCTGATGTTATTGTTTTAGAGTTTTCAGCCAGTGGGTGTCCTTTTACTTGGAGCTTGTATGATTTTGTCCATCCAAATGGGGCTCTACTTACCTCAAGGCCTACTGCATTTTTTTCCATGTCTTGGAGTAGCAATAATGCAGTAGTTGGGGATGCAAGTTTTGAGCTCAGGTGGGCATATGGATATAACAATAATTTGGCACAGCCTATTTTTTTCATGGATTCTAAGATTTCATTAATTGCCCTTTTTGCAACATCTGCATTATCTGACTCTTCTACTGCCACAAATGCAACCACAATTTCTTCGAATCGTTTTGATTGCGGGTCAAGATCTTCGGCAGATTTTATTTCCTTTTTTACCGGAGTATATTCAATGTAATCGCAATGTAACTGCAGTATTCGCATGTTTTGCTTTTGTTCTAATTGTTGAATTAAACTTTATGCCCAGTTGAACCCGAATCTGTCATGTATGATATTTAAAAAAACTCTAGATGATAAACGATGTATGATATCTTTACCTGCGCTTCATTTTTTCAAGCTTGGTAGTTATTCGAACTATCTTTTCAATCACTTCTTCATTACTGCCTTTTCCAGCCAAGAACTTGATTAGCCAATCAATCTCGTCATTGTTAAGTAGGTTTTCCATGTGTGAGAATCCTTGATTTCAAGGCACCCATAAGTATTTTCATGGTTTACACAGATTTTATTGTGACATCATCACGGTTGTAGAGAATCTTTTCAGATGTTATGGTAACAGTACAGTTTTGCTTGAATTTCATCTCTTTCTTGTTTCCTACAGAATCTTTGAAAATTATGCTAGGCTCTTTGGTCAAGTCTATTGAATACTGGGTCCCTTGCTTGAGTTTTTTTAATTCTTGGCAGCCTTTTAGGTCAATTAGCAAGGAGCACGCAATTGAATTAGACTCTGAAACAGACATGCAAGATTTTGTAAATGGCAATTATAAAAATGGTACTTCTTAAAAAATAGGTACCAGTTTTGAACACAAATGATTCTAAGAGGAACACATATGTTGGAAATTACGTCAACCTTAGAACGTAGATGAGAGTAAGTACAATGCCAAAAGTATCATATTGTGTCAAACCTATCCCTAAAAGGATGAAATCGCAATTCTTTTTATATCAAGTACAGTACAGCTCATTTGGTTTCATACGACCAGAAAAATGAATGATAATCTATTGTTGCCAATTATTTTCATTCTTGTAGTATTTGCTTCAATAGTGACTATAGCATATTTTTTTGAAACTCAAAATAGTAAATTATATCAACTTACCATCGACCGAAGAAATACGGATTTAGATAACCTTGCAACCGTTTTAGGAGATAGGCTAAACAGCACATTTGATATCGTAGTAAGTACCAGCGGATTGCCATCAATAACTGCGCCACCGGAAATAAATTTGATCAATAAAAAATTACATGGAATTTCACAAAATGATGATTTGTCAAGAAGAGAAGTGGCAAGCGAAATACTGCAAAATGTAAAAGACCTTGAGACAATCCGATTTCTTTTGCCAAATGGTAACATGTACATGCTAGAGCCATACTCAAACCAACTAAATCTCTCGCAAGACAACGCTGCTGGTTCTGACTATTACAAGGGAGTTACAACTACACAAAAACCATACCTTAGCGAAGTATACCAATCCCAAGCTACTGGTCACAATACTACTGTAGTTGCCGCACCTGTTTTTTCTAAAAATGGAACATTGATTGGAATTTGGGGTGGTGCAATAAGATTACAATTCATCCAAGACTATCTGTCTACGCACTATCTGGGAAAAGTATCGTTTGTGGCAATTTTGGATCAGTATGGTAACTTAGTTAATAGTGAAAACAGGGCAATAATAAAAGAAGATGTTTCATTAAAAGATCTTGATATTTCAAAAAAAGCGTTAAACGGAGAAACTGGAAGTGAATTTGAGACAATTGGAAATACAAAGATGTTTGTCTCATACCATCCAATCAAGACACCTTCTGCAACATGGGCAATGATTGTACTAAGATCATACGATGAGTCATTTGTAGAATATGAGACTGCTCAAAATGAACTATACCTCATGATTGGAGGAGTGGTTACGTTTGTTACAATATTTGGTTTGTATACAAGAAAGACATTCCGCTCGTCTACAAAATTAATAACGGAACTGGAGAAGAGCCAGAAAAAACTGCAAGAGCAGTATGAGGATGTAATAAGATTAAGCGAGGAGGTAACAGCGTCTGAGCAGAAATACCGAAACCTGTATGAAAAATCTCCTGATCTTTTGCGTTCCATCAATCTTGAGGGAGTCATCACAGATTGCAACGATACCTATGCAAGAAATCTAGGATATGCTAGACAAGAAGCCGTGGGCATGTCCATCCTGGACCATACTGCGGAAAATAGCCTGACTGAAATGTCTTCACAATTCAAAGAATGGAAGACTAGTGGAAATATAATAAATAAAGAGATATGGCTAAAAAGAAAAGACGGTACTACGTTTCCTGCATTGCTTAGTGGTACCAACATTAATGATTCTTCAGGCAAAGTAATTGGAAGAACTGTCTCCTTGAGAGACATGACTGAAATTTACAACATCCAAAAAACCTTAGAGTCAAACAATCTGAGATTACAAGAACAATACCAGGAAATGACTGAACTTGTCAAGAAACTTGAAGACCTAAACGAAAAACTCAGAAAGGAAAAAGAACAGTCTGCAAAACTTGCCATAATTGGAGAGAGAATGTCTCAGATAAACCACAATTTACGAAACCCGTTGAATATCATCATGCTAAATGCTGAACTTATGCATATGCAGTCAAAAGAAACTGGAGATAAAGAAATAATCAAAAGAAGTGAGGGCATCATAAACGCATCCGAGTCCATGCTTGTGCAAATAAGAGAGTTGATGAGTTTTATCAGAGGTGAGACTCTGGAATTGGATAAAAAATCACTCAACCAGATTTTAGCCGATGCAGTAAGTCTTGTCAAAATGCCACAAACAGTATCCATTCAATTACCAGAACAAGACATTGTTTGCAAGTGTGATCCTAACAAACTCCAAGTTGTATTCATGAATATGTTTGCCAACGCAATAGAGGTTATTGGCGATAATGGAAAAATAACCATACGAAGCGGTGAGACTACAACTGAAGTCGTCATAGAAATCGAAGACTCGGGTCCTGGCATACCATATGAAATACTAGACAGGATATTTGATCCTCTGTTTACAACCAAAAAAGGTGGTACGGGTTTGGGATTGCCATACTGCAAAAATATCATAGAGCAGCACGGTGGAACAATATCTGCCAGTACAAACCCTACTGTATTTACAATAGTGCTTCCAAAATAGTAAAAATATTATTTGGTCAGAGTTTCCATTATTGGAGTTTCATCCCATAAAATGAGATTAAAAGTATAGAGACCGTGGTTGCAGATTCACCACTCTACATGGTTTTGTTTTATTCCACGGTTTCTACTTGTAGATACTTTACATGAGGTGAATATATCAAGCAGTGTGTTTGGTTCAAACATACTTTACATTAGAAACCAAATTGATTTTACAATAAACAAACACATTCTTTTCTATCTAGATATACAATTAATGTTGCAGATTCTCTACAAGCGGAAGTTCTCGGGGTCAAAATTCCCTAAGAACAACCGCACTTGAATCTGGTATTTTTTTATTACACTATGATTTGAAAAACTGGTATAGGTTTTTCTCAGACTAACTGTTAAGTTAGGCTTGTTTGAAAAATAATGTACCATGACAGGTGCAGAAATAAATCAAAGCAAGTTTCATGATATTTCTCATTTTGGATTAAGATTGGCAATGGGTTCAATCTTTATTGCAGCAGGTTTTATCAAGTTTGATCCTAGTTTTGCCACATATCTGCCGCAAATGGGCCTTCCAGCAAACATGCAGTATCTTTTTGCGTTAGAAGAATTTGTTCCAGGAATTTTGATAATCGTTGGCGTTTTGACAAGAATTTCCGCATCTGTTCTCTCACTTGTGATGCTTGGCGTGATTTTTTACATAGACAAGGCATCAAAATTCATAGGTCCAGATGGTGTTGAGCTTCCAGTAATACTTCTTGCAATTTCACTAGTCATAATAACAATTGGTCCTGGAAGAATTTCCATATCGCATCTAATTAAGAAAATTCCACGTTTTCTACAATAATAGGCAAAAAATCAAATCTCAAGGTGAAGGTTTTGTGGTGATGAGTCCTTCTTCTTCCATCAGAATTTCACGATACTGTTTTATTTTTTCTATATCCTGGTGATTATACGCATCTGCAAGATTCTCGTTTACATGTATTACTGCTTTGTTGATGTTTTCATATGCACTCCCTATGCGAGATGGTAATGCATCAGCTTGCGCTTGGGTTACAATCACACTTCCAGGTGGGACAAATTTGTTGTCGGCTATTACAACTCCATTTGTTACAGTACTTGAGACACCAATTGCAACATTGCTTCCCACTTTGGCATTGAATATCAAACTCTTCATACCTACGAAAGTATTGTTGCCTACCCATGCAGGTCCGTGCACCATTGAATCATGTGCAAGACTAACTTTTGAGCCAACAAATATGGCATATCCTCCATCAAATCTTGAATCATTTGCAAGCAAACTGTCTCCGCTTGCAGAAAATCTCCTGTTATCAATATTTTGTCCATCTATCGTAGTTTCTAGCGCATGTAAAATTACGCCATCTTGAACGTTGGAATAATCACCAACGTATATTGGCGTGCCTTCATCACCCCGACATACTGAAGTTGGAGCCATCAAGACCATCTTGCCAATATGGCAATCGCCAATAACTATGGCAAATGGATGTATGAACGAATCATTTTCAATCTGTGGTGATTTTATTTGACTGTTAAAATCTGTCTGTACATTTTGATGAATGTTCGGCCATTGTAATGTGTTTGATGTGGCACTCTGACTAGCAGCACTGTTAACGTTTTGTCCTAGTACAAATGCAAAAATTATTGCAGCTGCAACAGATCCTATTATAACATACTTGTTGACCACGGTGGGAATTTGTCAAGGTGGGTAATAAGCAATATCCCATAAACGTCACCTTATCTAGATGATCGCAATCCTGTTTTCGTGCCTGATAATTGGGAATAAATGGTACGATTTTGAAGAAAAAATTCGTTCCTAGAATTTGACATGGAATTAATTATGAAAATAAAGTTTTCATATTTCACACGTACTGGACAAGCATATTCTAAAAAACTGGTGTAGAATTTGTCTAGTTTAAAAAGAGTGGATCGGGCCGGACATGCTACTGTGGAGTTCATTTTTGCGTTCCATCATACAGAAAAATTATGAATGAGATGAAGGAGTTATGGGTCCAATATTGTTTCCTGCTACTGAAAGTAAAGGTGTCGTTGCTGATGCCGTGTTTGATGAATCGCCAGTTCCAACTGAATTTATTGCAGAGACACGATATACGTATGTGGTATTTGGAGATAATCCAGTATCAGAATATGTTGTTCCAGTATTACCAGTATTCAATACCAATACTGAAAATGCATCTCCACTGACAGATCTTTCTATTTCATATCCTATAAGAGGTGAAGTTCCATTGGATACCGGAGCATTCCAGGATAGATTGATCTGTGATGATGATATCGCAGTAGATATCAGATTAGTCGGAGTAGATGGAGGATAGGTAAATGTCGTAACTTTTAGAGCAGTAGAACTAGTCAGAGAACCATTTGTTGCCGTTACAGTAACTGCATAATTGTTACCTGTACTAGCAGCTGGAGGTATTGATACTGTCAGTATGGATGAAGCAGTACCTCCAGATGGTACCGTAACAGAGGAAGAACAGAGATTTGAAGTAAAACCTGATGGCGTGGTAGCTGAAAGCGATATGGTACCACTAAATCCCATAAATGATGATATTGTTATAGTAAAGTTCCCTGAAGAACCAGGCGGAATATTGAGATTATCAGGAGAAGATGAGATTGAAAAGTGCGGATATGGTGCACTGTCACCTATTACAGAGACAGTGTTGTCTGCTGCGTTAGTAACATAAATCACGTGTGTATTAGGATTCACTGCAACACCTGCAGGATTGTACCCTGCTGGTATTTTTTCTACTATGTTGTTATTGGTTCCATTGATTACATAAGTTGAATTATCAGCACCACTTGCAACATAAATCAAATTCGTATTTGGGTTGACTCCAACACCTGTGACATATGATGTCATGGGAATGTTCGATACAATTCTGTTAGATGAACCATTGATTACGTCAATCTGATAATTATTTGCAACGTCCGATACGTAAATCATGTTTGTAATTATATTCATGTCTGCATCACCAAAAGAATTACCATATGGTATATTCATAACTCTTGTATTTGTTGAACCATTAATTACTACAACATAGCTTGGGTGACAATACAAGCAGATAGTTGGCACATAAATCATGTTTGTATTTGGATTTACTACCGGCTGTATTGGATCTTCATTATAGTTAAACGGGATTTTGCTCGCTATTGCATTAGTTGAACCATTAATGACGTAAACACCAACACTCCTAACTGTAGCATAAATCAAATTTGTATTTGGATTAACTGCGATAGCATTGGGATTAATACCAGAAATGGTGAATACAACAGCATCTGTTTTACCGTCAATAACAGATATTCCACCACCAAAATTTGATACGTAAATCATGTTTGTTGCAGGATTCACTTTGATGTTATGGGGTCCACTACCAACCAGAATTGTACTGATTACATTGTTAGTGACACCGTCTATTACTGAAACATCATTACCATTGGTGTTGGCTACATAGATCTTGTTTGTGTTTGAGTTTGTTGCTACTGCCATAGGTTCAGTCCCAACAGGAATTATTGTTACCACTTGTTCTGCGTAGGCAATATTTAGCGGCAATGCTAATCCAGCAAATAACAAAATAAAAGCAAAAACCAATGCGTTCCAATGAATCTTGCCATTCCAAGACATCATTACTTTTGTCATAATTCACCATATTTTCAATACATATCTGAATATACTACAAATATTCTGTAAGATCATTACAGTTTAGAAAGGGATGGATCGGGCCGGATTTGAACCAGCGACCCCCGCAGTGTGAGTGCGATATCCTAACCAGGCTAGACTACCGATCCAGATTTGTTTTTCAAAGTAGGATTATTTAGTTCTTGAATTCTCTAAAAAATTAAATCAACTTACATCTTGTTTCCACAAGTCGTGCAAAACTTTGCTACATTTGGTACCGTCTTGCCACAAGATGTGCATTTTTGCTCATTTCCAGATGCAACATTTGTGATTTCATCTCTGCCAGGAAGGCTTTTTGCCGAAATAAATGAGGCAACGGAATTTTGAGGCCCAGATTGTAGTTTTGCAGATGCCAACCCGGGCGTAGATTGAGGCGTAGTTGAAGCATTATTCATACGGTTTAGTGCTTTTTTTATCTCAAACATGGCCTTTAGTCCAAGAAACTCTAGTGCAGAATATTTGAAAACGGCATCAGTCATGCCATAATAATAGTCTCTTTCTGCCAATTTACCTTGTTTGTACAGTTCCTGCATCTCTGTAAATGCCTGGATGTATTGGTCATATCCACGAAAAATATACTGTAACTTGTCAAACATTAAAGCAAGTGTATCAACATCATCGCCGCCAAACTCCATTGTGATTGATTGACCCGAGGCCACTACTTAATTTTTTGATTTATCTAGTGACTATGTTGTTTAAAACAAGTACCGCAGAATTCTTGACTGCATTTTGGACACTGTATGAGTTCTCCAGGTCTATATCCTACAAAGCATTTAGAACATGCAAATGGATTCATGTTATTTCAATTATATCGTAATACTTAATCTTTAATGGATTTATGCGCCCTTTTAGATTCTAACTTGTCCCATGGAAATACCACATATTCTGAGCCGAGTGTTTTTTTGGCATAGACTAGCTGTTTTGGATGTTTTACCCCCTTTCTTACCATGAGAGTAGCATACAAAAAATTTGTAGGCTCGTCCACAACCTGAAATATCTTCTGAAAGGTATCTCCTGAATCATAAATGTCATCAACAAATAGTGTACCCCCGAGGATTTTCTTCTTGTCTACAAGTATTTTTTTAATATCAAAATGATCAGCAACGAGTCGTGCTGGAACCAAACCTCCCCTTGATACTGTAGCAATTTTATCAAACTCAAAACCTGTTTTTTTTATCTTGGTTGAAAGTATCTGTACTTGCGATTCAATCTCGGACCACGTCAAAAAAGATTTTCCTTTCCAGTTACCTTTTGAGACCAACTTGATGTCGTTTATTTTGTTGTCTATTAATCATTATGTAAAATGATTTTTAAAGTTAGATCGTACTAAATAATTTAGCCTTAGCTAACTTTTATATGAAGAGAAGAACACCGTGGAATCATTGCAATAATGTCACCAAATTCCAAAATATCTCGATTTACCGGTTTTCTTAGGAGATTTATCACATACTCTGGCCCTGCGCTAATCGTAAGCATAGGATACATGGATCCTGGAAACTATGGAACCGACCTACAGGGTGGTGCCTCCTTTGGGTACTCGTTACTCTGGGTAGTGTGGCTTTCATGTGCCATTGCAATGTTGATGCAGTATCTATCTGGAAAATTAGGGATTGCAACAGAAAAAAGTTTGGCTGAAATTTTACGTGAAAAACTTGGTAGACGGTTATTCATCATACCCTACTGGCTAAGCTCCGAAGTTGCAGCAGCTGCAACAGACCTTGCAGAATATCTTGGAACAGTGATTGCACTAAATCTATTATTTGGAGTACCAATGATCTATGCTGCAATATTTGGGGCTGCTGACGTTATCATAATACTTGCCCTTACCTCTAGAAAATTCCGCTTGTTGGAACAGCTCTTTTTGATTTTTGTTTCAATCATCAGCTTTGGCTATGCCTATGAGTTGTTATCTGCACCGCCAGATATTCACGGAGTATTATCAGGCTCACTTTATCCACACTTTGTAAATGCCAGTGCTCTGTTTGTTGCAGTCGGCATCATTGGAGCCACTGTCATGCCCCATGTCGTATTTTTGCATTCTTTTCTTACTAAAGAAAAAGCACGTGGTAAGACACTAGATGAAAGAAAGAAAATGAGAAAACTCCATCTAATAGAAACCATGTTCTTGCTTACAATAGCAGCCTTGGTAAATGCTGCAATTCTACTCATGGCAGCCGTTGCATTTTATCCACACAACTCTCAGATTGCATCAATTGCAGAAGCTTACAAAACACTCGTGCCATTGTTTGGAGTATCTGCAGGGATGGTCTTTTTGATTACTTTATTGTCATCAGGTATTGCATCCTCAGCGGCAGGAACATTGGCAGGCCAGATAATAATGGAGGGGTTTTTAGGAAAAAAAGTCAATGTTTGGTTGCGAAGAATAATTACAAGATTTATCAATGTCATTCCAACCACTGTTGCAGTACTGCTAGGGTTTGATCCTTTACACATACTTGTGTATAGTCAATTTGTCCTTAGTTTGTTGATACCCGTTGCAGTAATACCAGTGGTTATACTTACAATGAACAAGAAACTAATGGGCGAATTTGTAAACAGAAAGATAACAACTATAATTGCATGTATTTTCGTTGGAATAGTTTTGGCATTCAATATCTTCTCACTAGTCAGCCAGGTATGATGTAAATGAAATTTAGGTTACTACCTTGAATTGTACGTTTTTCTTCTTTAGGAATCTTATCAGTTGTTCTGCATGGTCCGAGTCCTGAGTTTCAAGACTTAATGTGACTCCTGCAGTGCCTGCAGGGATGCTTGAGCTTAGTCTGTCATGAATCACGTCTACGATATTTACACTCAATGAAGATATTTGATCAATAACTTCCTTTAGGGCCCCTGGT
>JABDBR010000025.1 GCA_013288545.1 Nitrososphaerota archaeon
AAAACAAAGACTGCCAAAAGAAAAACACCACGACGAATAAAAAGAAAAACAAAGTCCAGAAGAAGATAGTCATCTTGTCTCCAGTTCTATACTGACCAACAAATGCTGTGAAAATATTCTCCCCGTATGATATCACAAATTATTTATGATTTTCACTTACTGTAATTGTTTTATCTTTTCCAATGATCTCAAGAATTCATCATTTTTCATTTTTTCAATATATTCACGCAAACGCCTGATCATCTCGTTCTCTCTCTGGTCATGTCTTGTTTTCTCTACCAAGTTGTATAGTTCAGAAACAGCCATGTGTTTCTTTTGTCGCAACAACGAAAATTTTGCTACATTTCCATACTTTGGATGAGTAAAATAAAAAGTGGCGCCCTTGCCCACCTTGCTGGTCACCTGTATTGTGCCTCCAAGTGATTCTACAATTCCTTGGCAGATAAATAACCCCAAACCAAGACCAGCGTGTTTTCTTCTATATGACGAATCTTCCTGAACCAGTTTTTTGAATACATCTTTCTGCATCTTCTTGGGCAACCCCTTGCCATTGTCAACTACAAAAAATATGACTTGTTCGTCGTCTTGCTTTGTACCTATTTTTATAACTCCTTTATTTCTTGGTACAAAATCAACCGCATTTAAAACAAGATTGGTTATGACTTGCTGTAGCCTGTCAGGATCTGTTCGTAGTATTGTCTTTTCCTTGCACAAATTCATGACGCGAATATTTTTTTCTTCTGTGAGTGGTCGAAGTTTTCTGATTATTCTCTGAATCAATTTATCCGCTTCTATGTTTTCAAATGAAAACAACATTGTTCCATAAATCAACTTGTTTGTATCCAGTATGTCTTCAATGTCGCTTTTTAATTTCAGCACATTAGAATAGATGACATCTACTGCATGTAGTTGGTCTTTTTTTAGCCTCCCTAATATTTTGGGGCTTTGCATGACCTGACACCATCCTGTTATGAGGGTAAGCGGAGTCTTTAACTCGTGAGAAAATAATGCTAGGATCTCTTCTCTGACTGTCTCAATCTTTGTGTCATTCATGGAAACACCTTATGTACTGTACGTATTAAAGATCGACAAGTATTGTAAATTACACATATCTTCAGCGGTTAGAGACTGGGACTTTTTCTTCCATTGATAGTGTGTCTAAATTTGCTTCTAATGGAATGGTAAAGTAAAACGTGGAACCCTTGCCGGCATCACTGTCTACCCAGATCTTTCCCTCTAATGCTTCTACAATGCCTTTGCATATTGCCAGGCCAAGCCCAGAGCCACCGTGTTTTCTTGTTGCTGAGGTATCCAGTTGGTAAAACTGCTTGAAGAGATTTTGCTGTTTTTCTTTTGGAATGCCAATGCCATTGTCTTTTATCATGAACTGGACTTGGTCATCTTTGGTTTCAGCTCTTACCTCTATCCTTCCCTTCTCTGGAACAAAGTCAACTGCATTAAGGATGATGTTGTTTAAGACCTGCTCTAGTCTTGATCTGTCGCTTTTTACTACAAGGCTTTCCGTGGTAGAGTTGATAAATTCCAAGTGCTTTGGCTCCATGACGCTGTGGAGATTCTTTGTCAAAAAGCCCATCATCTCAGATATGTCGATATACTTGTGGTCAAACTTCATCTGCTTCATGTCAAGTTTGTGAGTATCCAGCATGTCACTTACCAAGTCTTTGAGTTTGAGTGCGTTTGATTGAATTGCATCTACTGCCTGTAGTTGTTTGGGGCTCATCTCGCCAATTATCTTGGGATTCTTGAGGGCCTGGCACCATCCAATTATTGGCGTAAGTGGAGTCTTTAATTCATGAGAGATCATTGATGTGAACTCTTCTTTTGCAACATCTAATTTCTTGAGTTCATCATATTGCTGCCTTATCTTGCTTTCCTTCTCTTCCAACTTTCTTCTTGCATCATAAATTTCAGTCATGTCTGTTAATGCAACTGTTCTTCCAACGACGTTTCCTTGCATGTCAGTTATGGTATCTCCAGTTAGCATGACTGGAAAAATGCTATTGTCCCTTCGCTTCATCCAGATCTCATAATGGCCAACATCACGAGTATTCATCCAATTTGCAAGATTATCCTTTAACGTGTTGACGCTTCGCTCTGCAGTATGTTCAAACATTGACTTGCCCACACATTCCTCTTTTGTGTAGCCAAGGGATTTTGCATATGCCTCATTACAATCGGTAAGTGTACCTTCTGTTGTAATGGAACGTAACATTGCAGGTGACTTTTCATACAAGTTTTTGTATCTTTGCTGGGCTGATGTTATAAGATCATGTGATTGTTTGAGATTCTCGTACTGTTCCTTCAAACGAATTTCATCCTCTTGCAGTTTTTTTCTTGTATCGTAGATTTCAGTCATGTCTGTCAATGATACGGTTCGTCCAGTGACATTGCCATACTCATCATAGAGTGTGTCACCAGTAAGAAGGACTGGAAATATTGTATCATCTTTTCTTTTCATCCAGATTTCTTTTTGACTAACTTCACGAGTATTTACCCAACTTTCAAGATTCTCTTTTAACGTGCTGATGCTTTGATCTGCAGTATGTTCATAAAATGATTGTCCTATACATTCCTCCTTTGTGTAGCCAAGGGATTTTGCATATGCCTCATTACAATCGGTAAGTGTACCTTCTGTTGTAATGGAACGCAACATTGCAGGTGACTTTTCATACAAGTTTTTGTATTTTTGCTGAGTCAAACTAATGCGCAGATTTAATTTTTCTAGTCTTTTTACCTGGTCTTGCAATTGTTTCTGGCTTTCTTCAACTCTGACCTTTGACTCGTAGACATCAGTCATGTCAATCATCACCATTGTTCTTCCGACCAATTTCTTGTGTTCATCATACAAGCTAGTTCCATTTAGTACGGTGGGAAAAATACTGCCGTCTTTTCGCTTCATCCAGATTTCAGAGCGCGCAGTTTCGTGTGTCTTTAACCAATTTTTCATATTAATTTTCAGGTCCTCGATGCTTCGTGCTGCAGCATGATCGTAGATTGACTTGCCCACACATTCCTCTTTTGTGTAGCCAAGGGATTTTGCATATGTTTTATTACACTCTATGATTGTGCCATCTATTGTAACCGTACGTAGTAAAGCCGGGGTTTTGTCATATACCGAAGTGTATCTCTTCTCTGCGTTGGGCATGTGCGTGTTTGATTTGGACTGGTCAGATTGTATTTGGGGATGGTTATTTTTCACCGTCTCTTCTTGACTCTCTACAATATCTTTTATGATGATGCTTTCCCCGATTGTTGTTCCATTTTTATCATAAAGGCTATTTACAATTGTGGGGCTGCGAAACTTGGTACCGTCCTTTCTCTTGAACAAAACTTTTCTGTTTTGAAATTGTCTTGTCTGTTTCCATGTTTTAAAAGACTCCTCATAGTCCTTGCTTTCTTCCTGTGCGATAAAGTAAAAAACAGTTTTTCCAATTATTTCATTTTTAGAATATCCAAAAGTTTTTGCATAAGATTTGTTACAATCAAGAATGATTTCATTATTATCTACTGTACATAAAAGATCAGGTAATTCATCATAGATTAAATGATATCTTGTTTCTGGTGAAGAGTTTTCTTTGGGTGATACTAGTTTATCATCTTCTCTGTGGATGTCCTGTTCTTGTAGGCTGTCCACGTCCTTGGTGGACTTGTTGAACCATGTTTTGTAATTCATTTGTCATTGTATACCTGTTCTACTCTTTCCAGAAACACGTCGATATCAAGTGGCTTTCTAAGATACGAACTGATTCCTGTTTTTAACAAGTCATCAATTTCCTGGTCAGTAATTGACGATGCGGTCAGAAGTATGATCTTCTGCTTTTCAATCAGTCCTTCTTTTTTGAGGGTTTCCAAAACATCAAACCCACTGAACTCCGGCATTGCCAAGTCTAAAAGCACAATGTCGTATGGGTTTTGTTTTAACAGTTTGATGCCCTCTCTTCCATCTGTCACAGAAATAAATTGGTGTCCAGATGCAATTAGAACAGTTCCAAGAAGTGAATTGATGTCTGAATTGTCATCAATACCTAGAACTTTCAATTTTGAATGCCTCCTTTATTCAAGGATGACATCGAGTTGTCATTGTTTTTTTCCTTGCTTGCAAGGAATTTTCTTGAATGTTGAATCATAGTTCTAGTGATTCTACAAATTAATATATAAAAATGGGGTACCAACAAGGATATACACCTGCTCCTTTATTAGCAAGTTTGTACCATTTTACACGATAATGCAGCGCGAAGTATGTCTTGAAAAAATACTGTGGGAAAAGATTGACGGTATCTTGAAACAAGATGGCACATCTCAGAAAAACAATCATGATGCTGATTCTATACGCAGGTCTCTTCTTGAGGTGCAAATGTTGTCAAGGCAATTGTATTCTAACAATGATTCTATCAAGACCGTTATCAGCAAGCATGATTTGCTCAAAGATGGAAAGTTGATTGGCAATACAGAAAATGTAGCCAACGTTGAAATGATGCTAGAGAATGCGCGAGAAATAGCACTCACAATAGGCTTGGAATATCCAAGAAATGGCACTCATGTACCTCACAACGGCTCAGACTTGTCTGGCGGCAATGGCTCTAATGGAAATGGCTCTACTGGTACAGCTATACCCCTTATCGCTGACCCTGACTTGACACCTCGTGAAACGGCAGAAAAAATAGAAAAAAACGAAGTACGCAAAGTAAAACTAGATCCTTTTTCAACATTCATACTTGCAATACTGGCTGGAGCCTTTATCGCACTTGGCGGAATTTACTTTACGTTTGCCACTGGTCAAGTCATAGTGACTCGTCCTTTTACTCAAGTAATAGGTGGGTTGGCATTTAGTATGGGACTCATGTTTGTAGTCATCACTGGCGCCCAACTATTTACAAACAATCTCTCCATCATGGGGCTTGCAAGCAAAAAGATCCAAGTATTGACGCTGCTGAAAAACTGGTCAGTGGTATATGTGGGAAATGCTGTGGGAGCTGTCTTGACTGCATTGGTTCTCTATATGAGCAAAGCCTGGACCGCTAATGATTTTCAATACGGGGTAAGAGCTCTTACAATAGCAAGCCACAAGGTAAGCCTTGGTTTTGTGGATGCCTTTTTCTTGGGAATTCTTTGCAACTGCTTTGTCTGCTTAGCTATATGGCTTGCCGCTAGCGGAAAAAAGGTAAGTGACAAGATCTTGGCAATACTCTTTCCAATCTCTGCCTTTGTAGCATTGGGATTTGAACACAGTGTGGCAAACATGTATTTTCTATCGTTTGGTTTTATCGTAAAAAATGATCCGGGGGTGCTCTCTGCAATCAAAACGGCTGGAATTACTATTGATACTTCGCATATTGATTATACTGGCATATTGGGCAACCTGTTGCCTGTCACACTTGGAAACATTGTTGGAGGTTCAGTCTTTGTCGGTCTTATGTGCTGGCTTGCTTACCTGAGACACAACAAGGGAGAGAGTAAGTGAGAAAAGAAGACTTTGTAATTAATTGGGTGACGTGCCTCAAATGATGACACCGGGACTAAAGGCATATGGACAATTTTCCTCCACTGTAACACAACGGCCTATTACTTTGAATCCTGTAAAAGTTGTACTGGATACACACCAAGACACATCTGGTGATGAACTTGCTGTGGATTTCATTAAAGGCGGAATTATAGTCAGCCGGGCTGGCACATATCTTGTCATTGTAGGATCACAAATTGGTAAATTGGCAGGAAATAAACCGCGTTGGATTGATTTCTGGATTAGAATTAACAATATGGATTTGCCAAACTCTAATGTTCGCGCTATCTTGAAAGATCCTGACATGAAGGATGTCATTGTTACCCAAGTGGTAGCACACCTCAACAAAGGTGACATGCTAAATATCATGATGACAGTGCAGGTTGCAGACGAAGGCCTGGGTATTGAGGCAATTCAGCCAGATGGTGAGCCGCTGATACCAAGTATGATCTTGACCATTTTACAACTCTGAATTTTTATTTCACTACATTTGGACACCATATTTTTATGATATGGACTTGAATGATTTCAATCATCAAGTGTTTACTTGGAATTATTTGCTTTGTGTGGTCTTATGATATAGTCTGCATTCCCTGATGAGATAACTGTCATGTAATGGCATGCACATGCGATATATCATGTCAAACTTATCGTTTATCTGTTTTTTTCACGACTTCCAAGAAAGCATCGTTCTTTAGTTTCTCAACATAAGCCTTGAGGCGTCTTATCATGTCTTGCTCTCTTTGGTAATGTAGTCTTTTTTTAACAAGGAAATAAAGTTCTGTGACATCTTCTGCAGTTGGAAAGTTTTTCTCTACTATTTCGCGTCTTATCCCAGCACTTTCTATTACATCCCACATTTCTGATAGTGATGGATGTTTATCACGGGACAAGTCTCAGTAACATGTTTCTGCCAGATCCCACGTGTAATTGAATAACTCTTGCATGGAATCAATTACAGATCTAGAATCTGTCCATATGGCAAATATGTTGTGCGAAGCATGTGTTGCATTTCTCAAAAATAACATCACCTCATTGTTATCTTTTATGACATAACAACGATTATTGTTTTTCTCTGATGGTGCTAATCTGAGCTTATTTTTATCAAACTCACTAAGAAAGTCCGGAATTTGAGATGCGCATGATATTGTCAATTTCGTATCAAAAATAGCATTAGGTAACGTTTCAAGAATATCTGAATGATAAAATCTGGAAAAGTCACTTGCATTTCCAAATATGATGACTTGTTCTTTTGCACCCTTGATCATCTCCTTTATTCTTGCATGGATCTGTCCTGCACCTTCCATCATCTGGAGTTTTTCAGCTTTTGTATCGGTGGTCTCAACTGCAAATGTTGGTATCTCTTTCCATAGTTGTGTAATGTTTTTTTCTTCCTTTGCAATCGTGTTTAGTTTTTCTTGTTCTACATTGATGAGGGTGGATATTGCTTGCTCAATTGGCAATGCAAAGTATTTTGTTGGAAAAGAACACTCTGCAGTTATGATTCCCCTGCTTTGCAATACGTTAAGAATATAGTATGTTTCTGTTCGTGGCAGCCCAAGAGACTTGAAGATCTCTGGCGCAGACTTGGGGCCATACTTGCCAAGATATATGAAAACTTTTGCTTGATTACCAGACAATCCGAATTTTAAAAGCTCGTCCCGGACTCTTTCAATTTTTAGTCTGTATTCGTATAGGTTTGAATCTTTCTCGCTTGAGAAAACGCCAATCTGAATTTCGTCTGACATCATAGTGATCTCCTGAAATATTTTTGTATATTAACAGATCGTAATATTCTACTAGAACTTTTTTCTATAATACTATTTCATACAAATCATCTATAATTATTATCTATACTTGTCTCATGTTAAGAAAATTTTTTCACATTGTGTACAAATCAATTGATTATATTAGCATAGCAAGCGTACTAATCATTTTGGTCAGCTAAATATTACTTGGAGATAACAAATGTTTGTGTCATTTCCAATTTTGGTGATGGTACTTATATTATTGTGTTGTAAAATAATATCGCAAATGCATGATTGTAAAATCAGACTTGAGTGGAGATAACTGGTTGCAATGATAACAAAACTTTTGTCAACAGAAAATAGTAGACAGGACTTGTCTTTACTAGAAAAAATATTACCATGGACATGTACGGGACCAATTGTTAAAATTGTGGATAATGCCAAATGCAACAAACCATATGATAACAATCTTAAAAACAAAAATGAATACACGCCAACAAATCCTAAAGAAACAATTGTGGAAAAAGAAACCAAGATCAAATCAGATAAAACAGATCAACCCAAGTCATATGCCACAGCAAAAATTGCTAAAACTTTTGAGGATACGATACCTGACAATCAAAACACACCATTGTTGGAAATGTGGAATGTAATCGAAAGCGTGGGAATAAGGAGAGACAATCTTGACAGGATATTTAGAACTGACGAAGCTGCAGTATCAGAACTATACTCGCTTGTTGAAAAAAGGCTACATTACCAAAGAGAGCAAGACATGATAAGACGCCTCAAGGCACATGTTGAAAAGCTAGTGAAAGCAAAAACCGACTCAAAGCCCACTGTGTAATTCCATTATTGTTCAATCAGTATGAAACTCTGAAATCATGATATTTAGCGTGTCCGCCCAATCCTGTTAACCGTAATATCATCATAAAAAATCTAAATGACAAAATCTCCCAGTGGATTATATCTGGTATTCCATTTGATTATCCATATTTCCAACTTTGCGCAAAATTGCATGTTTCTGCATATCTTAAAGCCCAAATCAAGCCTTTCTGATCTTCTTCCATACTCTTTATTGAAAATCGTATTTTGGGTTATTTACCATGTATCATATTAGGACTGCAAGACCTTGTTCAAGCCAAGTGCAATGACAATTCTTATGGTGAAA
Organism: Nitrososphaerota archaeon; assembly: GCA_013288545.1. Classification (GTDB taxonomy): domain Archaea; phylum Thermoproteota; class Nitrososphaeria; order Nitrososphaerales; family Nitrosopumilaceae; genus Nitrosotalea. The sequence goes on from JABDBR010000025.1 coordinate 8,438, forward strand.
AGATCAAAGTTTACAATGTCAGCCAATTGACATCATGGCCTTTCATTTCCAAACTTGGTAGGGCAGTATTATATCGTGGTATACGAAAAAGCATCTCATGAAATTCTTCTTTTCCATGCACAATCCAAAAGCCAAGAGATATGCAATTTACTATTCAGTGGTTTTGGTAGCAGTTACTGGGACGGTGGTATTTACTACATTACAGTATATTCATCAAAACGTTATCCAGGGTGTGATGACTTTTTTTGAAGGTTTTTTTTCATTGTTCATGCTAATTAGAAACGAGGAAGTTGGTAAAGCATTTTTGTCACATCTGTCAAGCATAAGGTCTTTCATAAAGTCGCGGCTATCTCTGTCTTAAATCTGAGACCCTATCTTTTATCTCAGAGATCTTGCCAGAAATGTCAATCTTTTCTGTTATACCATCAAGCATATTTTTCTTTTTTAGTATCACAAATGCCGCAGCACCGCCTCCAGGAATTACAAATAACAAAGGACTCAGTCCAAGTATAGTCAGACCTGTTGGCTGTGTAGCACCAGTTGACACAATAGAACTAGTGGGTCCAAGTGGGGAATTTATTGTCACTTGCTTTGTTGCAGTAACAACTTGATACGGTCCACCACCAACATCAGATTCAATGTTAACTGCACTAGGATCATTTGTAATTAATGATATTGTGGCTTTGCCATATTGGTTAGTTGTAGCATCCATATTTTTCGTTGTAGCACCAGTTACCTTCCAATTTACATCCAGACCTGGCAGAGGTAACTGATTATAAGTAGCTGTTATGGTGGCAGTAACTGGAACATTGTTATCAGCGCGGTCTGGTGCATCTATAGTTATTATGGGACTCAAGCTAGTGACAGAAATATCAAACTTTGATAGTGGTATTTCGCCTGAAAGTGCAGAAATTTCGGCAGTACCTGAAGCCTTTGAATCGCCATCAAAAGTTACATAATAGGATCCTTTTGGAATTTGTACGCTATCAGGTACAACCATTACATTAGGATTACTTGAGACAAGATGTATGGTAATATCGTGATCAGTTAACATTGGCAGTTGTTTATCATCCAACAATACGACTGAAATTAGATTTTTGCTGTTTGAAAAAATTTGAGCTGGATAATCAAATGCAAAGCTGCTTGGTTTTATTGATGCACCTGTAACAGTAAAACTAGATGAATAAGATGCTGTTGTGATTGTCATTGTTTGAGAACCATCCTTCAATAGTGTCTCTTCAGCAACATGTATTGGATCTACTTTTGTGATTGTCATCTGCCCTGAAGATATCGAGTCTTGCGGAGAGATCAAGGCACTTGAATCCGAGGTAAACGAATCCAGCGCGCCATTTTTTGTCATATAGATAGCAAGTGGAAAAGTTGTATGTGTTAGTACCATTGGAATTAAGGAATCTGCTACAACAGTTGATGTGGTAGATGGAAGTGAACTTAGAATTGGAGTCACTGCCTGAGGAACATCTGATACAACGTTGAGTGTTACCGGGCTGACAATACTTCCCACTTGGGCAAATACAAGAGCTGCCTGAGAGCCCGCACTCATTTGCACGTCTGGTACCGAAACTGTATATGGATCAGATGAATCAATTCGAAAATCTAGATTAGATTTTGCTAGTATCGGGTTATTGTTGACAGGATCCGTTAATTGTAATACGCCAATCAGTTCTTGTTTTCCTGTTGTCATGATTGGTAGTATATTGAGTCGAGGAGTCTTGACATCACGCAAGGCATTTTGTGCATTAGTGGTAAATTGTGATGCCGAAGATGTGGAAACTGTATAGCCTTTGGCGGAGATAAGCACACTAAACGTTCCACTACTGCCGGCAGTAAATTCCACTGGGACATATCCCCAGTAAGATCCTTTCTTAATGGTGAGTGCTTCATTTACTTGTACCAGTGGGTTGGGACCACTTGTATTAACAGCTGCAGTGCTGGTGGTGTTTACAACCCGAACTGAAATTGGAATATCGTCTTTTGCTATAGTCGGAGTTGCGCCAGCAAGTAGTTGTACTATTACATATCCAACCGCATCTTTATTGCTGTTAATTACTTGCGGAAATACGTATGCTTGGATTGTACTTTGTGTATTTGCATTGTTGTATGTGATCTGGGTAGAAACTAGTTGCATCGAAGATGATGATGCGTATATCGTGGCAGTGCCAGGTTTTACTAAATTAAACTTCTCCGTCGCATAGTACGAACCTTGTTTTATGACTAGACTGTCTGCTAAATTTACAATATTGTCATCTGACACGCTTAGCTTTACGGTAGTGTCAACAGGGACAGGTGTTGGGATCCCATCGGGATTGGTAGTTTCTACGGAAACATATCCAACGTTTGATTGAGATGTCATGAATGTGGCAGGGGTTGCCTTGATCAAAAGATTAGTTGGACTGGCAGAATTTGGGTAGACTGTAACTGGCATTGCTAAAGAGGAAAATCCTGGGGCTGCAACATCGATTGTAACTTGACCTGCACTCAAAGATCTTGTCTTTACATTAAATGAGTTATGAATTGGATCTTTCTCAGTTCCAATAATCTGCAATATGGAAGAATCAGATGATGTGGCTACTAGATTATCTACTGCATTTCCAAATGTTTGTGGGTAAACCTGAATCACACCATCAGTATTTGCCATGAATTTACTTGGGATTAATCTATCAGCAAACTGGTCTCCATTATCGGCAAATACATAATGCGGAAATATTGCAAATACAAGTAACAGTACGACTGGTATGTATCTCACACTATCATGGAATTTCGTAAGAGACGATATAAGAGACGGTGTGAATTATTAAATGACATACTTAGGTTGATGCATTTGTCTTGAGAATTGCTGAAATATTTATGAAATGCGATTGAATCACTATTATGGAAATAATTGATACTACTGTATACATTATACAATAAATGAAGCCTCCTGAGTATGTCCCTCCAGTTATCTTTCCTACAAATAATCCTGCAAGCCATCCTTGTATCAACACAGCTATTGAGATCATTTGCATGAACTGCTGTGTTTCTTTACTTGGCCCACTATTGTCCTGACCTATTTTCTTTTCCTCATTAATTTGTGAAAAAGAGTCTATTGTCAATAACGTGGTAAAACCAGTTATTATGACTACCATAAAACCCACCATCATGTATGGCTTTAGCATGTCTCGTTTGTTTTTCTCAATGTTGTAGATTCGTTCACTGGTATCGGCCAGCGTATCAAGCGTATTGACATTACCGCCGCCAGAAAATATCACTTCAAATAATATTCTAAAGCTTATGAGAACTTGAAAGTTATTTAGTTCATTTCTAACTGAACCAAAGATGTCATTGATAGGAATTCCCCACTCTAGCTTGTTTGCAATTGAATTTGTAATTGTATTAAATGTCTTGTAATCTGTCCTCTTGCAAGCGTGAACAATGCATTTTTCAGGACCTATTCCAGCTTTTCTTGCCTCTGTTATATCTCGCAGAATTTGAGGGGTGGCAGTCTCTGCATCCATATTTGCAATGTAAATTTTTTTAAATTTCAGTGCGGGCCAGAGAGAAGCAGCTATGAGAGCTGCTCCAAGAATATACGCATTTGCCTGCATTGCAGAAAAAAGGTTGCTCAAGATAAGCACCGTACCTATAACAACAGGTGGTAATCCATACCTGAGAATCTTTTTTATCTCCAATTCGGGAAAATTTGCGCGAACCATGTTTTTTGCTATCACAATAAAAAGAATTGACATTATTGGAGGAAAGAGCAATATCACATATGGCGGATTGGAATTGGCAGCAGTCGGGTTTGCCAAATATCCTTGTAATGGAGTTGCACCAATTGATGCCACCAAAATAAACACAGCCAGAATCACTATTTGCATGGTCAGATAGGCATGCACAACTCCACTTATCTTTTCAACGGATGATTTTTCCTGGTTTTGAAGTCTTTCAAAAGTACTGTACATCTTGCTTTTTAGATAACTTAGTACGTTTCCACCACTTTGGATTGCAGATACGTAACCACTAAGAAATTCTCCAAGGGCTTTTGATGATGGGCGGTCTTTTGCTTGGTTTAGGGCTGTCAGTGGATCTGTGCCAAGCACATCAATTCTCTTCAAAAGTTTTATCGATTCTTTTCGTATCACAGGAAGTAGATCTATGTCTTTTATCTTTTGTAAAATTGTATAAGGCCCAAGACCACTTGCGGCAAGCAGTGTTACAATCGTTATAAAATATGGCAGCTCTCGTTCTATCTTTTTGCCCTGACTTGTCGCATACTGTCCTGACTCTATTTTCTTAAAAGATAACATTTGATTAGCTTCCCATCAAGATCTTTTCCATGAGTGATTCTGGATTTCTATAATACTTGCCAACAATCTCAGTGACTTTTTTATAATCTCGAATGTCGTTTTCTACCATCCACTTTAAAATTGAAATTCTATTTTGGTGTTCTTCTAAGATCTGCGTTAAATCTTTACCTGTGGCATCAGCTATTTTCTTAAACAAAACACTTTCGCGCAGATCTTCATCAAAGTGATCTGTTTTTGGGTTCCATGCAAATGCAGCGTGAGATGTATTTGAATTGGTGATCTCAGAAATGGTGGTTGCTCTTCTGCTGCTTTGACCTGTTGTATTCTCCTTTACTCTTTTTATTACAACTGCGCAATTCATAAGAGAGATATAGGCAGGAGGGATGTCCATTGGCTTTTGCTGCAATCTCTTTATTGCAGATTCTAGGCTATCTGCATGCATCGTACACAATCCTCCATGTCCTGTAGCCATTGCCTGAAACATGACATATGCTTCTGAACCTCTAATTTCTCCAACCACGATGTAATCTGGCCTGTGTCTTACACCCGCTTTTATCAAATCGTATAATCCAATCTCACCTTCGCCAGAAAGACCAAATCCAGTTCTTGATACTAACGTAAACCAGTTTTCGTGGTTGATGTTAATTTCTGCAACATCCTCTACTGAAAAAATTTTGTAATCTGGATTTACAAGTCCTGTAACTGCATTAAGGATGGTTGTCTTACCACTTCCAGTAGGACCTATTATGATAAATGACATCTTGGCCTCTACTAGCATCCACAAGTAGGCAGCAACAGACAGATTTATTGTTCCAAACTTGACAAGATCAATAACGGTATATGGATCCTCCTTGAATTTTCTTATCGTAAAACTTGTTCCTTTTGGAGTTACTTCTTTTTGGTATAATACGGAAATTCTATGATTTCCTTGTAACGCCAAGTCCGAAATTGGAAAAGCCGTGCTAATGTGCTTTCCTGCACGAAAAACCACTCTTGATATGAACGAGTTTAACTTTTCTGCGGAACCAAACTCAACGTTTGTTGGAATGCTATCATAATTTCTATGCCAGATATAGATTGGCATCTTTGGTCCACTACAGCTAATGTCTTCTATGTTGACATCATGCATTAGCGCATCTATCACACCAAAGCCATCAATATCTCTTTTTAGATAATACTTGACTTTCTCTAGACTTGCACTGGAATTATGAATAAACATCTTCTCATTTTCCTTCAATATGGTAAAGAGATGTTGATCAAAATTTGTACTCTGGTTCTTCTCATCAATTGACTCTAAACTTTGTTCCAAAAGTCTATACAAATTTTCATAAATTTGTATTTCTTCTGGATTTAGTTTTAATTCATCAATAAAATAGAGATAACTTGATTTTTCTTGATTGTATAAAATATTGACATAGCTAAAGGGTGGATGAAGAGGATAATTTCTAATTACTTCAAAACCGTTTGGGATCTTTGTTTGACTTTCATCAATAAGTTCTCCTGTCAGGAACTTTTCAAGATCTTGTGCTTTTGTTTTTTTTTCTTTCATATTTTATTACCTACTTGAATGAAAAAAGAAAATTTGGGCATTCTAGACACCCTCTAGGAGTTGGCTACCGTTACTGTTTGTGGGCTACCTACGTTGCCTGCAGCGATGTTAACAGTCACTGAGGAACCAGAGTCTACTGGACCCAGTACGCTGTTAGGTATGTTGTAGTAAACAATCATCTGACTACCTGGCGATAACGAAATAGGGCCTGAAGCTTGTTTCAGACAAAGCATCGTGGACACATACGACTGGCCTGTTTGATCAGGAGTGCCTGCTTCGTTGACTGTGATTTCGTTGGGGATGCCTGCTGTTATAACCTGGGTCGGACAAGTGTTGACATTGTTATATGCTGCATTTTGTCGCATCATTCCGGCTGAGCTGGTTCCTGTAGAGATGAACTGAGCTTGAAAGTTTGGAGCTACTTCACTACTGTTGGTATCTACATACCAGCTACTGTATGGTACTATGACACCTCGTATTTGTATTGTATTGACAGATACAAGTACGTCTCCGCTGTTTCTAATGGATGCTGCACCCCATGCTACTGTATTAGCTGGGCATCCGTTTGATGCTGAACCTGTACATGTGGAGTTTACCCACATCTTGATGCCTTGGCTTGTGATAGCTTGAGTCTGTCCTCCTGTCTGGAAAAGGCTTGTACCATATAATACAACACCTGTTCCCAAAACTACGGAAGCAACCAAGATAATCAGTGTTGTCATTACGACACTGATTGCCTTTCTGTTCTTTGTTCTGATTGGGAACATATCTTATTACCAGAATTGGTGCTACTTGGTTATCTGGGCTAGTATGTCTTTTTGACTTACATATCGAAAAATCATATGTGTAATAATGAATTTTAAGTTACAAACAAACATTTCGTCTACTAAAAAGATCAGTTGTAACAACATTGATTTATAACAAACGCAACAAAAGCAAATTCTTTAAGATGTTTCTTCATTTGAAAAGATACCGCATTTAAGATTCAGATATTGTAAAGGAGAAAGATTGTTGAATCTTGTAACCGAGTATGAAAAGAAATTGATGAAAAATTTTTAATCTTCACTGACACAACTAAATTGCAGACAATAATTTGTCTATTTGCACAAATTATTTTATTTGATAAAATAATAAAAAAGGAGTTTGGAATTTGAGTCTTAGCTGTTTCCAAGTCTAACTGTTTGTGCAACCGGTGCAGTTCCTGCTAGTACACTAATTGTAGATGTGATACCTACATCAGTTGTGCCATATAGTCCAGTAGGGTTCTTGAAGTAAATGATCGCGATATTACCAGGTTGCAATGCAACTGGTCCACTTTGCTGCTGGAGACATAGCATTACTCTAGAATAGGGACCAGGTATTGTATCTGATGTACCGTTTTGGCTTATCGTGACTTCATTTGGCAGGCCAGTGACAGCATTATAGGCATATGCAGGACAAGTGCTACCGTTATATGCTGTATTAGTTTGCATGTTTCCTTGACTGTTAATGCCTGTGGAGATGAGCTGAGACTGAAAGTTAGCAGCTGTCTGTGTCTGGTTGGTGTCTGCATACATGTTGGTATACGGAACAGCCGCGCCTCGTAGTGTGATTGAACTAATTGATACAATCTTGTCTCCAGTATTCTTCACTGCAAATGCTCCCCACGAATAACCAGCAGTAAAGTTGGAAGCTACCCATCCCTTTACTCCTTGTACTTGTACTGCTTGCTGCGATCCTCCGCTCTGGAAAAGGCCTGTACTGAAAACTACAACACCTGTTCCTAAAACGATAGACGCAACCAAGATGATTATGGTTGTCAGTACTGCACTGATTGCCTTTCTGTTCTTTGTTCTGATTGGGAACATATCTTATTACCAGAATTGGTGCTACTTGGTTATCTGGGCTAGTATGTCTTTTGGACTTACATATCAGAAGAGGCAATAGATCTATAGGCTGTGATAAACTTGGCCACAAGTTGTTTCAAGTCAGTGGCTCTTGCACTGTTTCTGAACCCCTTTGTTACACGTTTTGAGACACCTATTGCCACCAAGGTTGTTCCTGAGACGTCGACTTTTTTTACCATCTTTGCAAATGCCTCTTGTATTCTTATGTAACCAGATGGACTCCCATCGGTAATTACAAAAATGTATTTTTTTTCCCTAGGATCTTCATTTAGAACTCGATTGGCCATTTCTATGGCATCAGGCAAAAGAGAGAGACCACTCAGTTCAAGGCCTCCTATTCTAGAGTGAATCTCTTGATTATATCTTTCATTAAAGTCCTTTACTATTTGGAAATTATTATCAAAACCATACAAGGCCCATGCATCATGTTTTCCAGTAAGCTCAGTTGCACATTCCGCCATGCATACAATAAACTCTTTGAGTCGGTCAAATCTCAAACTCATGCTTGCACTCTTGTCTACCAAAATTACCCAAGCTTCCTCTCCACGTCTTATCTCGTCACGTTCAAAGATCTCCGTTGATTGTGTCTCTGAAGCAATTGCCTGTATTGCCATCTGCATGTCTACATATCCAACCTGATCTATTCTTGGATTGTCCACCACATTTGTTACCAGTCTGATTTGTTGCCTGATCTGTCTTAACATGGGCTGTGTTTTGATCTTTATGCGCGTAAATGATTGTATGTTGCCTGATGGGATTACCACTGTATCAAAATTGAGACTTTTAAGATGC